>JAAXUU010000048.1 GCA_013335845.1 Actinomycetota bacterium | reverse complement strand
GACGCTGGTCATCGACTACCGGGTGGCAGTCACCAACGATGCCACCAACGTCCGCGGCACCACCCGTCGCAACAGCGCCGTATTCGCCTGGAATGACGGTGCGTCGAACCGTTCGGTGACCGCCCAGGCGTCCAACGTCAACGTCGTGGAGCCGAACCTCACGGTCGTCAAGGGCGTCAATCCCACCACCGGTGACGCGAGCGACGAGCTCACCTACACGATCGACGTCGCCAATCCGGTCAACACGAACGGCGCAATGGCCTTCGAGGCCACACTCACGGACGTTATCCCGGCCGGGCTGACATATGTCCCCGGCTCGCTCGAGACCGTGATCGCGCCGCCCCTCATGGCCGCCCGCTCTCGAGGGTGAGACGACGGAAACAGATGCTGCGGCGGGTGAGGCGGAAAGCGGAGTGGTGGATGCGTCCTTCATCACAGGCAGCATGTCGATGTTGCAGATAGCTGAAGCCACGGGAATCACCAAAGAACAATTCATCGAGAAGTGGGGCATCGCAGACACAGACTATGAGAAACCCCTGAAAGATATAAAGGACCAATATGGTTTCGAGATTGGGGATATTCAAGCATGGGTCGCAGAAATAGCGCCCGCGTCTGCAGGGGCAGCGGCTGCCACAGAAACGGAAACCACCCCCGCAACGGCACCGGACGTCGATGTATCGTACATAAAAGGAAGCTCGACGATGGAAGGGATATCCGAAACTTCGGGCATCCCAAAGGAACGTTTCATCGAGAAGTGGGGCGTCTCGGATGAAGACTACAAGAAACCGCTTAAAGACATCAAGGATATCTACGGATTCGCTGTCGACGATATCCAAACGTGGGTCGCAGAGGAAATCGGGTAGACTGCCAGAGACAAAAGATTCGACACTGTTAGGTCGACGTTACAAGGAAGAGGTGGATTGAGATGAACAAGCGCAGTATAGTACTCACCGCTTTGGCTTTGACTTTGGTGGCGTCGCTATCGTTTTTCGGTTGCAGTAAGAAGTCGGATACCGCAACACCTGCGGGTACCGCGACGACCAAAACAGAGACGACAACGACCGAGGATAAAGCCACCGAAGGCATGACAACGACCGAAACGACGACTCCCGAAGTCGCCGCAGAGGAAACAGATGCTTATGGCGCGAAAGGGGCACTTGCAGATACTTCCCTGACGCGGGAGGAAATGCTCGTTTACGCCATTCAAGACGAATACCTGGCACAAGGTGAGTACCAGGCAATCGTAAGAACGTATGGAAACGTGAATCCTTTTTCGAATATCATCGAATCGGAACAAACCCATATCGACTTGCTTATAGGTTTATTCAAGACCTATGGTTATACACTCCCTGCTAATACCGCCGCAGATCACATCGCGGTTCCTTCGACCTTAGCGGCGTGCTACACCGTAGGAGTCAACGCGGAAATCGATAACATCGCGATGTACGAGAGGTTCCTAGATGAAGATCTGCCAGAAGATATCCGTGATATATTCATCCGCCTTAGAGACGGCTCGGAAAATCATCTGGTCGCGTTCGAGAATAAGGCTTGAGTCATCCGGCTTGCGCTTTAACGCTTTAACGCTTGTGCTTTAACCTACGACTTGGACTTCCCGGGAGCTGAAGCAGACATTTCCGATCCGCGGTTTCCGTTGGAATCGGCTTCACCGGAGTCACCGCTCGATGTTTCGGCGCCATTACCCTCTTCTGGGGTGCCTTCTTCGGAACCAGGACCATTTGAGGCGGCAAGATCCGTTTCTGTGCCTTGGTTTTGCTCTGAGTTTTTCGAGGCAACAGCAGAAACGGCGCCTCCGTGGTTCCCGTCGATAGCGGTCTTGTCGGTTGCCACAGCTGAAACTTCAGCGCCGTGATTATCCGTCGGTTTGGCTGACTCTTCGGTATCGGAATCAACGCCCTCCAGATCGGACTGAAGGTCCGCTTCCGGGTCTAGGACCTCTTCGGGATCGGAAGACGGCAACGTCATACCCATCATGGCAGCCGTGTCGGATACTGAATCTTGGATTGAATCCGGGAGTTCACCGGCAAGAGCCGTTCCGGAAAAAGCGATTACGAGCACGGCAACGATACCGGCTAGTTTCGAACCCAACGGTAGAGCTTTGATAGTGTGCAACATAGGTAACCTCTCAAAGTTCGGCATCTCGGATTTCTGCTTCCGCAGACCCATGAGCTTTGCTTGCCGGCCTCACGACCGGGTCGCCCTTTCGGATTGAAGCTTACATCCGGATGATAACCCAAGGTAACATTGGTGTCTAGCAGGGGCTATCCCAATCGAGCGGTCATTCGCTGAATCGCATCATCGAGAGGTTGTTGTCAGATCGACCTGCGTCGCAAAAACTGCGACAGCCTGCCTACCCAGCTCGTCATAGCGTTTCTCGGCCAATGCCTTCTCGTACGCCATGATGCCACTATCGTAATAGGGATCATTGAAGTAGTAATAGCTTTCATCATAGCCGACAAGAACAAGGCAGTGCTCGTTATAGAGCCACGTATAGATTTCGTCAGTCCCCGAGACATACCAACTTGGGCCCTCTGTTGAGGGGATCATATATATCGTCGCCCAAACCAACACAGGTGTGCCCCTAGCCACGTATCTGTCAACGACATCGGGAAGTGAAGCACCGGTTTCGTTTTGTATCACATAGGTATCCGACGGCACTATATCGCGAAAGGCATCGATAATAACAGGGGCATAACACCCAAAGCCCGATTCGCTTTGTGGGTCCCCGATAAATGCCTGATTGGGGTGAGGGGCATAGAGACGCCCATCGATTTCATCGAGATATGCGATAGGCAGATGATTTTCCACGAAACTATCAAGCGTGATGTCTATCCCATAATACTGCAGGAGCATAACAGCACCCATGCTTTCGCAGGCGGTAGGATACTCATAGCTTTCACTGACATACGGTACATCGATGAGAATGGACAGTGGTTTTTCGTAAACAATCGGAGCCGCTTCGGTTTCGGCAGGATCTGCCGAGGACGCTACAGGCGATTCCTCTTCCAGCAGGAAATCATCGGACGTCGATTGAAGTACAGATACCATCGCGCTCGTCATACCAACGTCGACGGCAATGGTTTCTGTCGGGGTATCCGTGAGTTCGATTCTCGCCGTTTGGGCTGCATACCCCGCGCTCAAATAAGCGATGTATATCGCTACTACGATTACAAGTACAAACGATGTCTGGCTGCTCTTTGTCATGAGGGATAACCTCCCAGACTTTTTCTCGATCAGCCGCGTTCACTGGGTATTTTAGATTTAGTGCGGATACAAAAATTCCCCTACGGCGAATACCAGCCAGATCAAAGCGGGAACAACCGCCAATATCGTGCCTACCCACATCGGCCAGCGACGTTCTCCTCTGACCAAACCACCGATACCCGCAATTACCGCCGCAAAGGCTAGCGCGATCGATACGTTGTAGAGATTAAGCTCAGACAGAATCAAACCGAAGCCAACGCCGAATAGCCTCGCTATGAACTTATTAAGCATAGCACCGGCCAACGATGCGATAGCGAGTATTCCAAAAACCAAGACCACCCATTGCAGCGCGCCGTCTTTTACCGGGGCTTCACCTTCAGACGCCTTTTTACGACGCGTCACCACCAACGCCAGTACACCTAAAATTATACCGACAACAAAAGAAATCGTAGCTAGCATCGCAACCTCCTTCTTCTGCATGATACGTGCGGCTTACCGCATCGCACGGACACTGCGACACACCAAGTATACGCCCGGTAGAGAGACGTCGATACGGAATGTCGTTATCGCTTTGAAAACAAATCCAACATGGTGGATGCCGCGCATACGCCATACAAACGATGAGGTGGGCACCCGGAAAACACGGGTGCCCACTCACGTTGCCACTCAAAGCCGGGGATTGCTTGAAATGAGAGAAATCTAAGCGAGGAATTTCGCGACCGACTTGCCGCACTCACGCCCAAGCGTAATCGCCAGGCCGAGGCTTACGCCCGGGATGGGGGTGATGTACTCGATACCGAAACGACGACCGCAGTCGTTGCCGGATACATAGAGACCCGGGATGGGAGCGTAGTCCCTGTCTAGGGCATTCTGATCACCGTCGGTGATAATACCGCCGCATGTGACCATAGTCTCGCCTACGACAGGCACAGAAGCGCAGGCATAGAACGGGGCTTGGTTGACAGGGAACAAAACTGCGGAGTCGCGACCGAAGTCCTCGTCGAAGCCCTGTGTACACATCTGGTTGTAACGTGCGACGGATTCGACGAAGCTCGCGGCAGCATCACCGGTAAGACCGAGCTGCGTGGCAAGACCTTCGATGGTGTCATCGGCGATATATTCGATAGCCACCATAGGACCTTGTTGCGCGCTGGCATCATCGGTGGCCTCGGGCTCGACATACGTACCCAGGAACTTCTGATAGGCGGTGTCGAGCGCAGTCTGCAACGATGCGATGTTGGCATCGGAAGCTTCGAAACCTGCGTGCTGAGGAACCATATAGGTACGATATACAGGGAAATTGGAATCCACAACCGCATATTTGGTTTTCCGAGGGCTATACACGGTGTGAATGCCACGCTGCTCGGAAGTGGGATAGAATTCGTTGCAATAGCGTTTTCCGTTCTCGTCAAGCCAAAGAGCTTGCGGGAGACAGTTCATTTTACCCGGTATGGAGAACCCTTTGCAGTTCATACCCGGAACAGGCTGGCTTTCGAGACGGGCACCGGCCCAGTATGCCATCTGAACACCGCGTCCATCGTTTCCTCCGATAAGGGGGGCGATGGCTTCTCCCTCGACAAGAGCACCTGCGATATCGGACATGAGGTCCTTCATCATGTCGAGATTATTGCCGAAACCACCACATGCACAGACGACGGCTTTGCAATTGTACTTGATAGCATTGCCATCTGCATCCTTTGCAACAAGTCCTGCAACGGCACCATCTTGCTTGATGATGTAGGTCGCCTCCGTTGCGAAATGAAACTCGGCGCCCGCTTCTTGCGCCACAGCGCGGTTATAGCCATGGAGCTTAGTCTGATTGCAATCACCGTAGAAACTACAAACGGAAGGCCAGAACTTGATAGCACCGATGTGGTCCATCTGATTGGCGGTGGGCGGGAAAAACGCTGTGGTCATGGTAGCGAGATCTTCCGTTGTACACTCGGAGAGATACCAGTCCATGGTGGTGCCGGAATTCTGTGCGAACTTCATAACGAGCGCCGGGTTGGGGTAGTTGCCGGTGATAGTCATCCAATTCTGGAAAAACTCTACCGGGTCGATTTCCGGCACGCCACGCTCTTTAAGAATACTGGCGTTTATAGCGGCTGACTCATTACCCGTAGCAGCATAGGTATCCTCTGCTTGCTTTTCAACCAAGATAACGCTCTTACCTGCCTCGGCAAGTTCGCGGCAAGCTGTGATGCCGGCAAAACCATGCCCGACGACAACTGCATCACAGTCGTATTCATTCGCGAAATCCGTGACCTCCGCTGGCGCCGTTTTCCACGAAGAGGTCGTTTCGGTGGTTGTCGACTCTTCGGCAGAACTCGTCGCAGACGTACATCCGTACATTGCTCCCGTAGCGGCAACTCCCGCAGCGCTCAAACTCGCTACTTTGAGAAAATCCCGCCTCGAGACCCCCGTGCTTTTCTTCTCCATTGTTCCGATCTCCTTCCTTGCATTCATACATTCATAAAACTCGTCGGACTTTGTTCCATCGAGCACTATCATCGTATGGATTGCCTGAATGCCAAAAAATCACAGGTTTGGGGTGTTTTTAGAAAAAGAGAGGAAAATGGCATCACGGTTTTTAGGTAAATCACGCGGAAGGTGACAGATGCGCATATACAGAACTTCTCATAATGCTAGAATGCTTTCGAGGGGCGACGCAGGGGGAGCGCATGGGTTCTGAGAAACAATCCGATATGAAATTGCAGATAGATCACAGAGAGAAGCTCAAGCTGAGACCGTCATACCTGGCGTTCATTGCATTCGCGAGCACATTTATGCTCTATTCCCCCAACCTATCGATTTTTCAGGAGTCTTCTACGGGGACCGCGATTATCGGCTACTTCGTCTTCGCGATGTTCGGATCCTGCATGGTCATGGGATTTGTGTTCGTCTTCTATGCGCTCAAGCATCCTTTGTGGCAGAACCCGGAACCGTTGTTGCTCACTTTGGGAGTCGCCCTTTATATTCTCGGCAGCTTGACCTTCTTTTTTCTCTTGCAGATGGATAAACCCTTGCCTTACATCGCGATGATTGCCGGAATCTGCACCGGGCTCGGGTCCGTCCCGGTCTGCGTTGCGTGGGGATGCCATCTCTCGACTATGGGGCTTAAGAGCGCCGTCTTCTTCGTTGCGATCGTCTGCGGTAGCGCGTCCCTTCTTTCATGGAGCATGACGATCATACCCACTGTCGCGCTTTATATCATCTTCCCGTTTCTTCTCCTTATGGGAAGCCTGACTCCATTGGTGAAAACGATTACCAGAACACTGGACCTCCCAAAAGCTGATTCGACGTTCAACGAGTCGCCAACCGCCGAGCCCCACAAGTTATTGCCAAGCTTGCGCAAACTCGCTTCAGTTGTTTGGCTCCCGGCGATGGGGCTGTTGCTCTATACATTCATGATGAGCGTTCGCAAATATCAGCTTTTCAACTCTTTCGAAAGTGAGTTCTTCGGTGGCATCATAGCCGCAGTGTGCATCGTCCCCCTTTGCTTCTTCAGGTCCGATAAACCCCTGCTTTCATTTGTCTATAAAGCAATCGTCCCGGTTTCCGCAAGCGTGATAATCATTCTGAACAGTTTTCCCGTCGAGAGCATGGCGCAGAGCGCAGGCACGGTCTGTCTCTATGTGTTCCTCGCCTTTCTGGCAGTGTTTGCATTGGCGTCTCTGATAGGTATAACGAACGCGGGAGAGTTCACTCCCCCGCTACTTTTCGGCGTTGCGTTATTCTTGGGAGCTTTAGTTTCCTGTATAGGAGTCGGCTTAGCGAATCTATTCCCCACGTTCGAGGATTACGACACGGTCCTGCTGGTGATGACGTCCATGTTCTTCTCGGTCATCCTGATTTCGCTTGGCTTCGAAACGTGGAGCCTGCTTTCAAAAAAGCAAGCGACTCCCCTTGCATCATCCTTGCAAGATACGCTTGAGGCACGTTGTGAGACTCTTTCACAAAGACGCAAGCTCTCCAAGCGGGAAAGTGAGATCCTTTGCTATATGGGCCGCGGACATAGCCCGGTCTATATTGCCAAAACTTTGCTTATTTCAGAAAGCACAGCACGAAGCCATGTGCGCAATATATACCGCAAGGTCGGCGTCTCATCGCGCGAGGAACTTCTCCAGCTTATAGACGAGGAACCAGCGAGATAATCTGTTTGCACGTTTTTCAACAATGTTGGCAAGCAGCGCAACGTCGATGTCACTATAAATGTTTTCAGCTAAGACGCTGTCGAGAGAATCAGATAAATCGACTCTTCCAAAGATTCGTCTCCGAGCATATTCATCAAAGCTTCTGCTTGAACCGCACAGATACCCCGTTTGGATCATAAACACAGAAATAGCGATTTCGAATGTCAGGACTCTGGATACCGGAAGGGCTCAGCCCCCTATCTAAAGCAAGAATTGCCTTTTCGTTTTTGCCCGATTGACGATGTTTTAGTTCCCCCGCGAAAAGGTCCGATTGCAACAACTATTGCAGGGAATCGTTCTTCTTCGTTTTAAAGAAAACGAGATAGACTATTGGGAGGATTCCGATAGTGTTGAATATTAGAATCGAAATAAACCACGCCGAACGTTTTTCGCGGGCGGAATGCCAAAGTGCGAGGCCTTTCCAGATACCTTCCCAAACAATCAATAGGGGTAACAAATGGAACAAGGTACTATTCATGCCTAAGAGCTGCGTAATATCATTCATTATTTCTCTCCCGACGGGACATTCGGTCACAAAAATAAACAACTTACCGGGCGCCATTCCATTGACAGGTAAACTGTTGATCGAGACCGGAGTATACACTTAGGTTATCATCTTTACCATCTGAGGAT
>JAAXUU010000275.1 GCA_013335845.1 Actinomycetota bacterium | reverse complement strand
CGCGACTCACTTCGCAGGACTTCTCGGTCTCGCTCATTCCTCACACGGGAGACGAGACCATTCTACTGAGCAAACACCCCGGAGACACAGTCAACCTCGAGTGCGATCTTATCGGCAAGTATGTCGAGAGGCTCCTCGGGTTCGGGCCGCCGGGCAAGACGGAGGCCGGCGATTCGAGTAGGGTGTCCGGCGGAGCGCCGGGCGGGTTCAACGAGGACTTTCTAAGAATAAACGGATTCATGTAAGTGCGGAAAACGAAGTACGACAACGAAGAACGACAACGAAAAACGATCACGAGGAACGATACCGGAACATCGAGATTCAGACGAAAAACAAGGAACGGATGGCGATTGGAATGACGAAATTCAGCACTACTGAAGAGCTTCTCGAGGAGTTGCGCGCGGGTAGGAACATCATCCTGGTCGACGACGAGGACCGCGAGAACGAAGGCGACATAATCTGTGCGGCGCGTTACGCCACGCTCGAGAATGTGAACTTCATGGCGACCAATGCGCGCGGCTTGATCTGCATGCCGATGTCGGAGGAGTACACGGAGCGGCTGGGTTTGCCGCAGATGTGCTCCGATAATACCGACAACCACTCGACCGCATTCACCGTCGCCATCGACCATGTCTCGACGACCACGGGTATATCGGCGCTCGAACGCTCGATAACCGCGATGAAATGTATCGACCCTGAAGCGCGCCCGAGTGATTTCCGCAGGCCGGGACACATGTTCCCGCTGCGCTCCCGCCCGAACGGCGTCCTCGAGCGCAACGGTCATACCGAAGCGACGGTCGACCTCATGCGTCTAGCGGGACTCGAGCCGGTGGGGCTTTGCTGCGAGATCATGGCCGAGGACGGCAGTATGTCGCGCATGCCCGACCTTATCCGTTTATCAGAAGAGCACGGTCTCAAGATCGGGACGATCGAGGATCTCGTGCGCTACAGGAAACGCAATGAAAAGCAAGTCGAACTCGTCACGAGTGCGAAGATGCCTACCCGCTATGGAGAATTCAGGATATACGGATATCAGAACGTACGTACGGGCGAGCACCATGTCGCATTGGCGATGGGCGACGTGTCCGATGGGCGCCCTGTGCTGTGCCGTGTGCATTCCGAATGTCTTACGGGCGATGCGCTGGGGTCCGCGCGCTGTGACTGCGGGCAGCAATACGATGCGGCGATGCGCATGATCGCGCAGGAGGGTCGCGGGGTGATGGTCTATCTTCGCCAAGAGGGGCGCGGGATCGGGCTCATCAACAAGATTCGTGCATACGAGTTGCAGGACCAAGGGTATGACACCGTAGAGGCCAATATCGAGCTGGGTTTCCCTGCGGATATGCGGGACTACTCGGTTGGGGCGAACATCCTCGTCGACTTGGGTTGCCGCGATTTGAGGCTCCTTACCAACAATCCCAAGAAGATCTCGGGCCTTGAAGATTATGGTATCAACATCATCGATCGCGAGCCCATCGTCATGGAGGCGAACGACAGCGACCGCGCGTATCTGCAGACCAAGCAGGATAAGATGGGGCATCTGTTCATGCAGAGCCAAACGGCATAAACGAACGAGTGCATTTAAACGAACCAGAGCAAGCGTACGAACCAGAACAAGCAAACGAACGAGTTCAATTTACATACAGACTGAAAATGACTGAAAGGAAATGAAAATGCGCACAATCGAAGGTAATCTCATCGCGGAGGATTTGAAGATCGGCATTACTGTGGGAAGGTTCAACGAATTCATCGGGTCGAAGCTCTTGGGTGGTGCGGTTGACGGTCTTGTCAGGCACGGCGTCGCAGAGGATGCGATCGACGTTGTTTGGGCGCCGGGCGCTTTTGAGATTCCCCTCATCGCGAAGCATATGGCGAAAAGCGGCAAGTACGACGCGGTCATCTGCTTGGGGGCGGTCATTCGCGGCGCTACGTCGCACTATGATTATGTCTGCTCGGAAGTTTCCAAGGGCATCGCCGCAGTCTCACTTGAGAGCGACGTCCCCGTCATGTTCGGAATCCTCACCACCGATACGATCGAGCAGGCTATCGAACGTGCCGGAACCAAGGCAGGTAATAAGGGTTACGATTGTGCTGTGGGAGCTATTGAGATGGCCAACCTACTGCGCCAATTGTAAAACGCGTAAAACGTGCAAAAAGACCGCAGCAAGATAGAAGAAACCGAGGACATCAAGCGATGGGCGAGACGAACGATAAAACTGCGATAGATCGTTTCAGGGACGTTCGAACGATCGTGTTCGACTACGATGGGACGCTACATGACGGTGCCGTCGTCTATGTCGAAGCCTTCAAGGTTGCATACGAGCATCTCGTCGCCCAGAGTCTTGCCGAGCCACGCACGTTCGCCACGGATGACATGACGAAATGGTTGGGTTTCACCTCGCGCGATATGTGGGCGGCGTTTCAGCCCGACCTTTCACAGGGAAAGCGCGATGAAGCATCGAAGGTTCTGGGTGAGGCACTCGAGACACTGATTGCCGACGGACACGCCGTCTTGTATGAAGGGTCCCTAGACGTTCTGACAACTCTACACGAACGCGGCTACACACTCGTTCTTCTCAGCAACTGCACACGGGAGTATCTCGACCATCACGTGAAGGCCTTCAGTCTCGATCGATACTTCGATGCGATGGTTTGTGCAGGGGAGTATGGATGGATACCGAAGTACGAAGTGTTCGAGCGCATCGCCGGCGACTTCCCAGAAGAATATGCGGTCGTGGGGGATAGGTTCCACGACATGGAGCTTGGTCGATACCCCGGAGTCCATACCGTCGGCTGCACCTATGGTTTCGGGGGGCCATCGGAATTGCAAGGTGCGGATGCGCGTATCGGGGACATCAGGGAACTTCCGGATTTGCTGCGGTGACTGGTTCGTTCATGGGGAGGTCCTGGTGGGTGATGCTGCGGTCGTTTCGGGCCTGGTTCATCCGCGCATGCGCAGGCCCTTGGGGTCGTACAGCGG
>JAAXUU010000274.1 GCA_013335845.1 Actinomycetota bacterium | reverse complement strand
GGCGTCGATGTAGTCTTGGCCGACATTTTCCTCGGTCGACGGATACCACGTGCCTGTATCGGCATCGTAGCGTCCTTTGTCGCATATCCAACTACGATCCTGGAACATCACGAATGTATCCGCATCCGAAAGCGCGTCGCGTCCGATTATGAGACGCGAGTCGAAATCGATGCCGAGAAGATTGAGCATCGTAGGCAGGATGTCGATGCTTTCGCAGGGACGGGTCACGTAAACGGGCTCCTCCATGGTTGAGCTCCACACGATAAGATCGTTTTCGTATAACTCGAACGTCCTGTCGAGTGAATAACCGGCGATCTCGTCCATGACTTCAGTGTAAGCATAGGGGATGTGGTCCGTCGTGAGCACGATGACCGTATCGTCGAGCGTCCCGGCTGCCTCGAGTTGACCGATAAGGGACTTCATGGCGTATTCAAGTTCTAGATTACAGGCTATATATGCTTTGCTCGTATCGGAATAGGGTAGGGAAGCGACGGTATCGAAATTGCGTGCCGACATGGAATTATCGTCGAAGGTGTATTCGACATGGCCGCTGATCGTCATGTAATATGTATAGAATGGATCACTCTGTGAATATTTATTTACTGTTTGCTCCATCATCCAGAGGTCGGATTGAGGCCAATATTTTCCGCCGCTCTCGGAGAGCTCAGGGTCATAACCGCTCCCATCTGCAATCCATTCGAAGCCCATGTTGGGAAATGAGACGTCGCGACCGTAGTATGTATACGAGCCATTGTGATAACCAGTCACCTTATAACCTTGTGCCAGCAACTTTTCGCTGAGTGTGAAATACCAGTTTGTTCCCAGCTCTCCTGAATGTTTCAGGCTTACGACTCCGTCGGCAGGAATCAAGCCGGTGAGGTTCGCATACTCGCCCCCGCTTGTAGATCCGTACCATTCAGGCGAGTAATAGTTCTCGAACACGAACCCGCTATTGATCATCGAATGAAGTGTCGGGGTGAGAGTTTCGCTCACTGCGTAGGGGGAGAATCCCTCGGCTGTGATGAAGATGACATTCTTCCCCTCGAACATACCTGTGTATTCATTTTTATTCGTGGGGGTGACTTGCGAGAGATAGCCGGTTAGCCCCGCCACCGTCTCATCAGTAGTTTGGGCGGCGAGTGTAGCGAAGTCTATATCGAGCACTTGGGGTGATGTATCGAATGCCGGCTCCTCGACTATGATTTCTTCAGTGGTATCTATCACTTCTGCTTCGAAATCGTCGACGATGAGTTCTGATATCCGTCTTCCGAACAGCACGTCTCGTGCATCGAGCAGCGTGCTTTCGATCACACCGAGTTTTTTGACTGAAAAATCGGTCGAAACGGTGTTATGGAAAAGATCATAGGGCGAGTACATCCCAGATTTTGAGATGTTCAGCGCAGCCACGCAACCGAGCTGCAAGATCAAAGTGCAGATGAGAAATGCGACGATGAAGGGTATTCTTCCTCGCTCGAAAGATCCCCTGCTGAGCAACGGAGTACAAGAAAGTAAAAAGGGTATGAGAAGGACGATGAACGTAACAACGTTTTGCGAAATCGAAAGCCAGACCATAGAAAGCCAGTCGAGTGCCTGACCTGCGACGCCAAGCATACTGAAAGGAGCCATATATGTTTTGAATACTCCGTAATAAACCACCTGTGCCTCGAAGAAAAGTGTGACTACGAGGATAAGCAGGGACAGGAGGATATGATTGAAGAGAGGCCAAGGGGAGATCTTTACTAGGGCGATGATGGCGCATCCAGCCGGTAGTGCGAACAAAAGGGCGAAAATCGCTTCGCCCGAGAAACCGCCGAATGCGCTTAGATGGAACGCCAGTTCGAGAAACACGAGCGAAACGATGCAGAAAGCGACAAGCATGGTGTTGTTTGATTGCTTTCGATTCGCCGAGTGCTTGCCCGCATGCGCGTTTCTCGACCATGGTTTCGATTCTGATTGCACTCTTTCGGGTTGTGGGCTCGTTAGGTCATTTTCGGCAGTGTAGATTGGGGTCAAGGGAGATTCCATCGTGTCCTCATCATAGTGGTAACGGCGCGCAGGACATCCTCGGAAGGTCCTTGCCCTCGTAATCAACGTATCATTCTGTGCTCAAAAGGGAAAGTGCATATATGGTCTAAGACGACGTAGCGTAAGGCTATTTTCCAAATAAATTTCCTGCAATGCCGGCGATATCATCGAGGCCCAAACCTTTATCCTCTGCGGCACCGGACAGACCGGTCAGACCGGAAAGAGCGCCGAGAGCGCTTCCGTTCGTGCCAGTTCCTGTGGTGCCGATTTTACCTTTAAGGGTGTCGATTACGGACCTGACGACATCATCCGGTACATCGACGCCGATGATGGACTCTATCATCGGAATGGGATTATTAAAAAATCCCGCTATGAGAGAGGGGTCGCTTCCAACCTTCTCGATAACCTGCGAAACGAGATTTTCAACGTTGACGTCAGCCATAGTAAACCTCCCAATTTCTATGCAGTCAGATGCAATTCATAGTAGCAGAAACCTCGGAATAATATAGCGAGAAGGACTGTCGATACTATATTTTCGTGGTCGGGTCGAAGAGCGGCCGAAGAGCTGAAAAGATTGTACGAACAGATTGTGCAAACAGGTTGTGCAAACAGGTTGTGCAAACAGGTTGTGCGAATAAAAGCGTGTATAGGCTGATACTTTCAAATCATTGCTTTTGTCTCTGAATTTTCACATACTATATCCTGTGTGGGCTTGTTCGATTATGGCAAGCCGGGTGCCACTTCTGAGAGGAGAAACATCATGGGAAAGTTCGTCGTTAAGTCGACCAAAACCGGGTTTGTGTTCAATCTCAAGGCTGCGAATGGTGAGGTCATCGCTCAATCGGAAGTGTATAAAACCATTGTGACTTGCAAGAAGGGTATCGAAAGCGTCAAGAAGAATGCTGAAATCGCAAAACTCGAAGACCAGACGATTGATGGTTTCGATGTTCTGACTAAC
>JAAXUU010000273.1 GCA_013335845.1 Actinomycetota bacterium | reverse complement strand
TCTTGGGCTGTGTGTACTCCACTCGGTGGGTGCGGTTCATTGATAACCGCCCGATTGTGCCGGACCAGCTCAGTAGCCATTAACCTGGTAGGGCTGGACCGCCGGGCCGGCCGCTTGGTTGATGATTTGCGTGCATGGCTCACACATTGTCTAGTGCGTGATATGAGTGTTTGACGTGAGTGTTGGATTCGAGTGCTGGTTTCGAGTCCTTGATTTAAGTGCTAAAAGAAGACGCTGCACATTTGATACATATCGATAGCTGCGCAGATGCATGCATAGAGAGTCAAACCCCAGCAGATGATCGTCGCTGGAACCAGAGGTATTCTCTTGAATACTTGCTCGAGTTTCGGTTTGCCCCAATACATCACGACGAGCGCCATAACACCCCACGCGAGCGAAGTCGGGAGCGAGATGATGCCTTGAAACGAGAGAGGCGTGTTCGAGTAATCCCAGTGCCTCGAGCGGAAGATGTAGATTGTGATCAACCCTATGAGATATTCGATCACGGTTGCGATTATCGTTGCTCCTCCAAAAACGACCAGAGGTTTTTTCTTCCACGGTGACAACAGCTTGGGAAGAAGCAAACCGACACCTCCATAGAGGGGTATTATCGGCAAGCCGAGTCTGCTATAACCGCGGAAAACGAACGTCTGCGTGAAAATTAAAATGCTGCACGTTTCAACCAGCCATCCAAAAAAGCTGTAGGCCAGAAACAAGAATAGTATGCGGTTGATGTTCGGTAGTGCTTCTTTGAATCGTTGGGAAGTCCGGGCCTTGCGAGTTTTATCTGCGGAATCAGTAGTCTTCGCCATCCGACCCTCCAATGCGCTTCAGCATAGTCTGCATTCATGATACTACCTTTCCGCTGCTAAAGCAGCGAATAAGTACCCTGTACCTATGTCATTACAAGGATAGAGCCTGTAGCCCGATGACAGTGATTTCCGTGCTTCCTATACTCGGCGTATCAACACATGGTCATGCTATGGATGGTGCCGGAGTTCTTAAAACGGCCGGATCCCGCGCTGCACTAATGTGAACGTGCGAAGTGATAATTTGTAACCGGGAAAGGGGAAAGAATGCACGATTATCAAGAATTCCTCGACAGTATCGACCGCAAGGCGTATCACGAGGGGGAGTGGCAGTGGGAAGAGGATGGCTACACGGTAACACGTACGTATTCGTATTCGGCGCCGGGATGTCATGATTCCTGCGGCGTCCTGTACTACACCAAGGACGGGAAACTCGAGAAGGTCGAAGGTGACCCCCTCGACCCCTGCGCGAACGGGAAACTCTGCATGCGCTGTCTCGACCTGGACGAAGCTGCGAACTATCCAGAGCGCCCCAAGTACCCGATGAAGCGTGCGGGCGAACGCGGAGAGAACAAGTGGGAGCGCATCTCGTGGGATGAAGCTTTCGTCCTTATCGAAGAGTATCTCGCGAAGCTTGAAGCTGACGGTTATGGTCGTGAGTCGATCTTCGTGAATCATGGAACCGGCCGTAATATCTCATCATGGGTCCCTTTTCTCGGCGGAGCCGTCCTCGGTACGCCGAACATCGGCGCTATCGGCTCCTCCGGGTACTCCTGCTATCTGCCCCGCACGTGCGGAACCGCCGCCTCTATCGGTGACTTCCCGATCGTCGACGCGTCTGAGACGAGGGAACTGCGCTATGCCGATCCCGAATGGGTGCGCCCGGACGTTCTCGTCATCTGGGGTTGCGAGCCCCTTAAGAGTAACGCCGACGGCTTCCTCGGGCACTGGCTCGTGAACTGCGTGCAGCGCGGTAGCAAGATCATCTCGATCGATCCGCAGCTCACCTGGTGGGGTGTCCGCGCCGAATACTGGTTGCCCATCCGACCCGCAAGTGACTTGGCTCTCGCTTTGGCATGGCTGAATGTCATCACCACAGAAGACCTTATCGATCACGACTTCGTCGAGTACTGGTGTGCCTATTACGACGAGCTCAAGGAGTATGTCGCACAATTCACGCCCGAATGGGCTGCTGGGATCTGCGAGGTCCCCGCTGAGGATATCGTAGCGTCCGCGCGATTCTATGCGAACGCAGAGCGTGCCGGCGTCCAATGGGGCCTCGCCTTCGACACCCAGGTCGATTCGATCCAGCTATGTATGACGGTCGCTGATCTCATGGCTGTTTGCGGCAACATCGATAAGCCGGGCACCAACGTCCTCGTCCGCAACGGCTTCGACATCAATCCGGGTTATGCGACGTCACAGTTGTACTGCGACCCAGAGACTTTTGCGAAGAAACTCACTATCGATAAGATACATCCCGGATATATCCAGTTCATCGGTATGGCCGACTGCGACGCTATGGGTATGGCAATGGAGACAGGCAAACCCTATCCTCTGAAAATGGCTTGGATACAAGGTTCCAACTCGATCGCCTGCTCATCCAATGCGTCGAACCGTGCTTACAACAATCTGAGCGGCTTCGAATTCGTCGTCGTGGCCGATCCGTTCATGACACCGACCGCCGTTGCCTTCGCCGATGTCTTCCTGCCCCTCAAGATGACCAATGAGCGCGATTCGATGCGCGTCTGGTGGACTCCGCTCCGTGCTATGAAGGCCGTCACAGACTACTACGAAGCCAAATCGGATGAGGAGCTGATCGTGGCTTTGGGCAATCGACTCAACCCCGAACTCTTCAACCGTCGCTGGCCAACCGTCGAAGCGTTGCTGCAGGACTACCTCGACGTAGGTTTCAACATAATCGATGATGAAGGTAGATGCTTCAAGAGTGCCGGACGTTCGAAGGCCGGTATGGTCGAGGTTCCGGATGTCCACACCGAGTACTACAAACTGCACAAGGACGATGGCGGCGGAAGCTTTATGGGCTTGGTCGAGAACGGCGGCTACGAGTATGACCCGTTCTGCGCCAGTTACAAGAAGTACGAGAAGGGTATGCTCCGCCCCGACGGTCTACCGGGTTTCGCGACACCATCCGGCCGCATAGAGCTTATACCG
>JAAXUU010000047.1 GCA_013335845.1 Actinomycetota bacterium | reverse complement strand
CTGGATGTCATTGGCGGCCCCCACCCGGCTGCGTTGGCCACGCTCGACAATGACGATGCAAGGGATGACCAAGAGTACGCAGATCAAGATGAGAACCGTGATTGCGATGCCGTTCGCGGAGAGTTCAAGCGATGAGAATATCGCAGGAGGAAATCCAGCTACGACGTTTGCGAAGATGATCAATGACATACCGTTCCCGACACCACGCTGTGTGATAAGTTCTCCCATCCACATGATGAAAGCGGTACCGGCTACCAAAGTGATGATGATGACCAGATACGTGAACCAGATACCCGGAAGGCCCTCGGAAGAGAACTGAATACCGAAAGCAGAGCTGGTGAACAAAGCGAGGTAGCCGATGGCGTTGATGAGCGCTAGGATCAAAGTGAGATAACGCGTTATCTGCGTGACCTTCTTCTGTCCGGCTTCGCCCTCTCTCGCCCATCGTCCCAGAACAGGGATGACACCCTGCATCAGCTGCATGATAATCGATGCTGTGATGTAGGGCATGATTCCTAGCGAGAACACCGACACGTACGATAGCGCTCCACCTGAAAACAGGTTCATGAGAGCCATCGCACCCGAAGTTGTGCTCTGGAATGCGTTGACCAAACCTTGGAACGGGATACCGGGACACGGTATATAAGAACCTATGCGATATAGAACAATAATGCCGAGTGTGAACAGGATTTTCTTCCGAAGATCAGGAACACGAAATGCATTAATGAGTGCCTTTAGCACGGGTTCTCGACCGTCCCTCCGCATGCTTCGATCTTATTCTGAGCGGTTGTCGAAACCTTGTCGACCTTGACGGTAAGCTTCTTGGTGATTTCGCCATCGCCCAAGACCTTTACCAAAGCATCCTCGTGTTTGATGATCCCACACGCAACCAATGCTGCATTATCGACTACGTCACCATCGTTGAATTTCACTTCAAGACGGGAAACATTCACCGGAACATACTCGGTGCGGTTGAAGTTCTTGAAGCCGGGGAGCTTGGGGAGACGCATAGCCAGAGGTGTCTGTCCACCCTCGAAGCCGGGACCCTTGGTTCCACCTGCGCGCGATGCTTGGCCGTTAGCTCCACGGGTCGATGTTTTTCCGTGGCCCGAACCCGGTCCGCGGCCTACGCGCTTACGTTTTTTCGTTGAACCCTGTGCAGGGTAAAGATCATGAATTTGCATGATAATTCTCTTTTCTATCGTTCCTTCGCATCCATACATAGTGTATGACCGGCCGCTCGCCGCCGGTAAACTGCCAATATGCGCACCGCGCATCATTCTAAATCAAAACCCTGGAAGAGCCTAGTCGAAAACCCAAACGCGCAAGTTCCCCTGCGCGTGAGTGTTTCGATATGGTCTTTAGATTTCTTCCACTTTCACAAGATGCTTCACCTTGAAAAGCATACCCCGAACCGCAGGATTATCCACCAATTCCACCGTCTGGTTCATCTTGCGGATGCCCATAGCGCGGAGTGTTCTGCCTTGATCGGCAGGGCAGGAAATCGAACTTCTCACCTGGGTGACTCGAAGCGTCCTCTTTGCTTCATTCGCCATGACTACTCCTTCCCACGGAACATCTTGCCGACTGTGATGCCGCGGCGATTCGCGACTTCCTGTGGGCTGCTCAATCTCTTGAGACCCTCGGCGGTTGCCTTCACGATGTTCATCTGGTTATCGGTACCGAGTGATTTCGAAAGAACGTTCTTCACACCGGCAAGCTCCAGAACAGCACGCGCCGGACCACCTGCGATAACGCCGGTACCGGGAACGGCAGGCTTGAGCAGTACACGACCGGCTGAGAATTCACCGATCACCTCGTGAGGAATGCTCGCTCCATCGGTCACAGGGACCGTGAACATATTCTTCTTGGCATCTTCGATGCCCTTTTTGATGGCTATAGGCACTTCTTGCGACTTACCCATGCCAACGCCGACACGACCTTTTCCGTCACCGACGACAACAAGAGCGGTAAGCGCGAAACGTCGTCCACCTTTTACAACCTTCGATACACGGTTGATATAAACGACCCTCTCCTGAAGCTCAGGGACAGGTGCTTCTTTACGAGCCATACTTCACATCCTCCCTAGAACTTAAGTCCGGCGCTGCGTGCGCCATCTGCAAGGGCCTTTACGCGACCATGATAGATATTTCCACCGCGGTCGAACACGGCCTCTTCGATACCGGCAGCTATAACACGCTTGCCAAGAAGTTCGCCGACAGCTGCGGCTCCTTCAACCGTTGATGCGCTGATACCCTGCGCCTTGAACTCTGCATCCAGTGAAGATGCAGAACACAGGGTTACGGCGGCTACGTCATCGATAGCCTGCGCATAGATGTTCGAACCACTGCGGGTCACACGAAGGCGAGGACGCGCAGCAGTACCGCTGATCTTCCCTCTAACACGGCGCTGACGGCGCTTGAGTCCCGCCTGCTTCGCCTTGAGCTTATCCATTACACAACTCCTCAAATCAATCGAGCACACGCTCGAACTTGTTAAAAAGATTCCTATACCTACTTAGAGGCAGCCTTACCGAGCTTACGACGAATGTGCTCGCCTTCGTAACGAATACCCTTGCCCTTATAGGGCTCCGGCTCACGCCATTTACGAATCTCAGCGGCAGTTTGGCCGACAAGTTGTTTGTCGATACCCGACACGATGATCTGCGTCTGTACCGGGACCGTGAACGTGATGCCGGCTTTCGGCTCAACGGTGATAGGATGTGAATAGCCAAGTAGAAGCTCGAGGGCGTCCCCTTTAAGAGCTGCGCGATATCCAACGCCGACAAGCTCGAGTTTCTTTGCATAACCTTCAGATACTCCGATGACCATGTTGGCGAGAAGCGCGCGCGTAAGACCGTGCATTGCACGTGCTTCGCGCGAGTCATCAGGACGCTCGACCAAAAGATCGGTGCCTTCCTGCCTAATAGTCAATATTGAAGCGAACTCTTGTGCAAGTTCACCTTTCGGGCCTTTGACAGCAACTTTAGTGCCGTCGATTGTTACCTCTACTCCAGCCGGAACTGGGATGGGTTGCTTACCGATACGTGACACGACGGTGCTCCTTTCTCAGTCGTCTGGTTACCAGATATATGCGAGGACCTCGCCGCCGACACCGGCGTTGCGAGCATCGCGATCGGTCATTACGCCCTTTGACGTGGAGATGACGGCAATGCCGAGACCACCAAGTACGCGGGGAAGTTCATCCTTGCCGGCATAGATGCGCAAGCCGGGCTTGGAGATACGGCGGATGCCGCGGATGACTTTCTCCTTCTTTGGACCATATTTGAGAGTGATGCTCAGAATATCCTGAGGATCGTTCTCGTCGACGCTATAGTTGATGATGTAACCCTCGTCTTTCATGACGCGAGCTATTTCGACCAACTTCTTGTTCGATGGCATGCTCACCATCTCTTTGTTTGCAGAATTCGCATTGCGAATGCGTGTAAGCATATCTGCAATCGAGTCAGTAGTACTCATTTTTTCTCCTTTGGTTCTAGATGAGCCATTTGTCGCCGGTTCGCCTACCACCCTTAATGGTAACGCCTATCGACCAGGGTCCTCCGACACGTCCAGTTTGCCTGACTTACCAGCTTGCCTTTGTTATGCCGGGGAGTTCGCCGCGGCTTGCGAGTTCGCGAACACACACGCGACACAGTCCGAACTTCCGATAATAAGCGCGGGGGCGCCCACAGCGGGAGCAACGGTTGTGCTGGCGAGTGCTGAATTTCGGCTCTCTCTTCGCCTTGGCGATCATCGATTTCTTAGCCACACTTTCCTCCTTAGTCACAGCGCTTTCTTATCGCTGTAATTCACATGTTTTGCGCGTTCGGCGCGGTAGATCGATTATTTCTTGAAGGGGAAGCCCATCGCGTCGAGCAATGCACGAGCCGCCTCGTCGTTTTTAGCAGATGTGACGAACGTGATATCCATACCGCGAGTACGATCGATCTTGTCGTAATCGATTTCGGCGAAGATAAGCTGTTCGGTAACGCCTAATGAATAGTTGCCACGACCGTCGAAGCTGGTCGCAGGAATACCGCGAAAGTCGCGGATACGCGGAATAGCCGTAGCAAGCAGACGATCCAAGAACTCCCACATACGGTCGCCGCGGAGGGTGACTTTGCATCCGATAGGCATACCGGTACGGATCTTGAAGCTGGCGATGGACTTCTTCGCACGTGTGATCATAGGCTGTTGACCCGTGATGATGCGCATGTCGTTGACAGCTGAATCGAGTTGTTTCGAATCGAGAGCTGCTTCTCCAACACCCATGTTGACGACGATCTTCTCTAGACGAGGGATCTCGTTGACATTCGATAAACCGAGTTTCTCCGCAAGTGCCGGAGCTATCTCGTTATTGTATTTTTCTTTTAAACGTGGTGCCACTTTTACCTCCATAGGGTTTTAAGTACGAGATTACCGACCCCGTACCTCCCCTTTCGGGGAGCCGATATACCTTAGGCGCTTATTTAACCTCAGCGCCGCATTTCTTGCATATACGGACGCGCTTACCTTCAGCATCGGTCTTGATGCCGATACGTGTAGGCTTGTCGCATTTAGGGCAAACAAGCATAACATTTGAAACATGGATAGGAGCTTCGATACTCATGATGCCGCCGCGAGTGTTCTCACGCGTCGGGCGCATGGCCTTCTTGACCATGTTGGCCTTCTCGACGACAACGCGCTGTGCCGAAGGAATGACACGGGTTATCGTGGATACCTTGCCCTTATCTTTACCAGAGATTATCTGGACTTTGTCACCCTTGCGGATGTGTAGCTTTGCCATTTTGAAACCCCCTACAAAGTCTCAGGTGCAAGCGAAACGATCTTCATGTATTTCTTATCACGAAGTTCGCGTGCGACCGGACCGAAGATGCGGGTACCGCGAGGGGCACCGTTTGCATCGATTACAACGGCAGCGTTCTCATCGAACCTGATATAGCTTCCGTCTTTGCGGCGTACTTCCTTCTTAACGCGAACGACGACACAACGTACTACATCGCCCTTCTTCACGTTAGCGTTAGGAGATGCCTCTTTAACACTGCAGATGATGACATCGCCAAGACCTGCATAGCGACGCTTGCTTCCCCCGAGTACTTTGATGCACATGACCTTGCGTGCACCAGAGTTATCGGCAACAGCAAGTATGGTTTGTTGCTGGATCATCGGTTCCTCCGAATACTCATCGACCCCAGAGGTGCGCTTCTACGAATACGCACATGTACCGCCGACATTTGCCAATATAAAGACCGAATACTATTTGGCCTTCTCGACTATCTCGAGCAAGCGCCAGCGCTTGGTCTTCGAGATGGGTCGAGTTTCCATGATGCGAACGATATCTCCGACACCGGCGGTGTTCTCTTCATCATGGACATAGAATCTCTTCGAGCGAGTCATCATCTTCTTGTAGATAGGATGAGCCTTGCGCTCGCTAATCTGCACAACGCAGGTCTTGTCGCCGGCAGCAGATACAACTACCCCTTTGCGAACCTTACGCATGTTACGCTCTTCAGTCATCACTTACTCCTACGCTTTTAGGTCGGTTGCGACGTCTTGACGAGCACGCATTTCGGTTTGAAGGCGTGCGATGTCTTTTTTGACTTGCTTGATACGGGATGTATTGTCCAACTGGCTCGTCGCCATTTGAAACCGCAGGTTAAAGAGTTCTGCACGAGCCTCTTTTACCTTTACATGTATATCTTCGTTGCTTAGCTCACGAACTTCTGATGCTTTCATTTATTCCTCCCCGTCAAAATCTGCGCGGGTGACAATCTTGCACTTGATAGGCAATTTGTTCGCGGCAAGGCGGAGTGCTTCTTTAGCTATCTCGTCCGACACACCATCGATCTCGAACATTATGCGCTGGGGCTTTACGACAGCGACCCACTTCTCGGGGTTACCCTTACCGGAACCCATGCGGGTTTCTGCCGGCTTCTGGGTGATAGGCTTATCAGGGAAGATGGTGATCCATACACGACCGCCACGTTTCATATAACGAGTCATAGCGATACGAGCGGCTTCGATCTGCCTGTTGGTGATCCAATGTGGTTCGAGCGCCTGAAGTCCGTAAGAGCCGAAAGAAAGCTTGGTGCCGCCCTTCGAGCTACCCTTCATGGAACCACGCTGCACCTTACGGTGCTTAACGCGCTTAGGTACTAGCATCGTTTAGTTCCTCCCTTCGCCACGGCGAGGGCGACTCGGACGCGCAGCGCTCTCGAGAGCAGGCGTTAGAGGTGCCTGTCCGGGGAGTGCTTCTCCGTGATAAACCCACACTTTGACGCCGCACGAACCCATGGTCGTGTGAGCGGTGGCTGTGCCAAAATCGATCTTCGCGCGCAGCGTGTGCAAAGGCACGCGGCCTTCACGATACCACTCGCGACGGCTCATCTCGGCACCACCGAGACGACCGGAGCATTGGATACGGATACCCTTCGCGCCGCTCTTGCGAGCAGACTGAACTGCTTTGCGCATGGCACGACGGAATGCGACACGACCCTCGAGCATTTCGGCGATCGACTGAGCGATCAGAACCGCGTCGAGTTCGGGACGCTTGATCTCTATGACTTCGACGAAGACATGGCCACCGACGATTGCTTCGAGTTCTTTTCGAAGGCTATCGATTTCGGTACCTTTCTTGCCGATCACGATACCGGGGCGAGCGGTGGTGATGATAACCTTGATCTTCTCACCGGCACGTTCGACTTCCACCTTCGAGAGAGCGGCACGAGCAAGCTTCTTTTGGAGAAACGAGCGCAGAGCCAAGTCCCCTTCGAGCTGCTTTGCATAGTCCTTGCCTGCGTACCAGCGGCTACGCCAATCCTCGGTAATGCCAAGACGGAAACCTGTTGGAATGATTTTCTGACCCATGTTGCTTTTACGCCTCCTCTCGCGGTGCAACGATAACAGTGATATGACAGGTGCGCTTACGAATAGGCGATGCCGATCCCTTTGCACGAGGACGAATACGCTTCAAGGTAGGACCCTCATCTGCGAAAATCGTCTTGATGACAAGACTCTCGGGACGGACATGTATCGTGCGCTCGGCGTTTGCGACGGCACTATCGACGACCTTCTCGATGATCTCAGCGACATCACGCTCGGTGAATTTCAAAATCTCCTTAGCCTGTACAACAGACTTACCACGGACAAGGTCGATGACCATGCGAGCTTTGCGTGGTGATACCCGGACGTAGCGGGCTTGTGCTCTTGCTTCCATCTTATGCCCCTCTACTTCTTCTTCTTATCGCCGGAATGACCGCGGAATGTGCGCGTCGGCGCGAATTCACCAAGCTTGTGGCCGACCATGGACTCGGTACAATATACCGGAACATGCTTGCGACCGTCGTGTACGGCAATCGTGTGCCCGACCATTTCTGGGAATATGGTCGATGAACGAGACCACGTACGGATGACCTTCTTCTCGCCAGCGTCATTCATAGCGTTGATACGCCCAAGTAGACGGGGCTCGACGAAAGGTCCTTTTTTAAGGCTTCTACTCACTTCGTTCTCCTTTTCGTCTTATCCGCTATTTCTTGCGGCGGCGGATAATAAGCCTCGACGAGGCCTTCTTCTTATTGCGAGTACGGTGACCCTTGGTCGGAACGCCCCAAGGAGTAACAGGGTGACGACCGGCAGATTTGTTCTTACCTTCACCACCACCGTGCGGGTGATCGACCGGGTTCATGACGGTACCACGAACACTCGGGCGAACGCCTAACCAACGCTTACGCCCGGCTTTACCGATGCTGATGTTGTTATGTTCGGCATTTCCGACTTCACCGATCGTTGCACGGCAGTCCAGAAGTACGCGACGCATTTCAGAAGAAGGCATGCGAAGGATCGCGTAACCGCCTTCTTTACCCATGAGCTGGATGCTGGTTCCGGCGCTACGAGCCATAGCGGCACCTTTGCCGGGCTGCATTTCCACAGCGTGCACAAGTGTACCGACTGGTATGTCCGACAGAGCCAAAGCATTGCCGGGCTTGATGTCTGCTCCGGTACCGGACATGACCCTGTCGCCCACTTTGAGACCGCGGGGATGCAGGATATATGTCTTCGCACCATCTGCGTAGTGAAGCAAAGCGATACGGGCGCTTCGATTCGGG
>JAAXUU010000272.1 GCA_013335845.1 Actinomycetota bacterium | reverse complement strand
CCTTTTCGAGACGTATGTCGTCACAACGGTCGCAGCTATGCTCATCGGCAACCTCGCATTCGGTGCCGACGGAATCGCCGCAGCCATCGGTTTCCCGATAGTCATCGGCGCCGTTTCGATCATCGCATCGATCGTCGGAACGTTCTTCGTAAAACTGAGCAAGGGCGGAACCATCATGGGCGCTCTTTACAAGGGTCTCATCGTCTCCGCTATCATCGCTGCGATCGCGTTCTACCCTGTCACGAGCTGGCTCCTTTCCGGCGTCACCGTTGTGAACTCCGCTCTGGCTCCCAACATCGCTACCTTCAACATCTGGATCTGCGCCGTTATCGGTGTTCTCCTGACAGGCGCCATGGTCTTCCTGACCGAGTACTACACGGGAACCGGTCATCGTCCCGTCAAGTCGATCGCCCAAGCATCGACCACCGGACATGGCACTAACGTCATCCAAGGTCTCGCAATCGGTATGGAGGCGACCGCTCTTCCGATCATCGCCATCGTACTCGCAACGCTCATCAGCTTCGCTTTGGGCGGAATCTTCGGTATCGCCATCGCTGCTCTCGCCATGCTCTCAATGGCCGGCATCGTCGTCGCTATCGACTCCTTCGGTCCTGTGACCGACAACGCCGGTGGTATCGCCGAGATGGCCGGTCTTCCTGAGGATGTCCGCGTAAGCACCGATGCTCTTGACGCCGTAGGCAACACCACCAAAGCTGTCACCAAGGGTTATGCTATCGCCTCTGCCGCTCTTGCAGCTGTCGTCCTCTTCTCGGACTTCACGCACACCATCGCAGAGCAAGTCGAAGGCATCGAGCTCGTTTTCGACCTTTCGAACCCCTTCGTACTCGTCGGTCTCTTCATCGGTGGCGCACTCCCCTTCCTCTTCGCTGCTCTCGCCATGACCTCCGTTGGTAAAGCAGGCGGAGAAGTCGTCGTCGAAGTTCGTCGTCAGTTCAAGGAGATCCCGGGCATCATGGAAGGCACCGGCAAACCTGATTATGCGAAGTGCGTCGACATCGTCACGCAGACCGCTCTCAAGGAAATGATCCTTCCTGCCCTTATCCCGACCTGCACCCCCATCCTGATCATCGTCATCGGTTTCGTACTCAAGGCAGTAGGATACGACCAAGCCTTCGAGTTCACCGCCCTCGTTCTCGGTGGCGCGCTTGTCGGTACCATCGTCACCGGTCTGTTCCAAGCCATTTCGATGACCTCCGGTGGTGGCGCATGGGATAACGCCAAGAAATACATCGAAGAGGGTAACTTCGGCGGCAAGGGTTCTTTCGCCCATGCAGCTGCTGTTACAGGCGATACTGTAGGCGATCCTTACAAGGACACCGCGGGCCCTGCTCTCAACTCGATGATCAAGGTATTCAACATCGTCGCTCTCTTGCTTGTTCCCCTACTGGCGCTGCTTTACTAGTAGGTTCCATTACAACAAGCGATTCACGGTACACAAAATCCGGGAGGCAGATCATGCCTCCCGGATTTATTTTCGCTCCACGTTCCCTAACCTATTCGCAGGATTACGTCCAAACCGACTACATCATGGTGATAGGGATGAACGGCTTCGGGTGTACGACATGATCGGAAATAGCTTTTTCCATCCAGATCACGTCATGCCAGACGTCGAATTTATATCCACATTGTGTATAGCGAGCTGCAACGGTGTACCCCATGCGCTCGTGGAAACCGATGCTTCTGGGATTCGCAGATGAAACGCAGGCGTAGACATTGACGATATTCTGCTTCTTGAGAGCATGCTCGAGAGCGGCGTACAACTGTTTCCCAATGCCCATCCCATGACATTCCTGTTTGACGTACACTGTGACTTCGACGCACCAATCGTATGCGGCACGATCCTTGAAAATCGATGCGTACGCATATCCGACGATCCCATCGTCATCGACTGCAACGAGATACGGATATCTTTCGAGCGTCTTACGTATACGTTCCGAGAATTGTTCTATCGTCGGAACGGAATATTCAAAAGTGACCGCCGTATCGGTGACATACGGGGCGTAGATAGCACGCAGATCGTTCGCGTCTGATTCGGTTGCCATACGGATAGTGATAGTGTCGCTCATGTTTCTCCGAGTTCTTTTGGTTTCTTCTTGCAAGAAGCGACCGACTCGCTCCTCCCAAGGCATGATTTTAGTAGGACAAATGCGTCCGTATATATTAGCGTATCGGGCTGCGCGCGCAAGTATGCGGTTACCGTACCGACGACTTTTTCTGCGCCATTTCGGACGGCCGTCGAAAACGTGCCAAAATGCCCAAGAGGAGCGATTTCCGCGGTCTTATCCACGCGTTCCCAAGTGTTTTTGGAAGTGCTTCTCCGAAGTGTGTTCCGAGTTACACTTGCATACTATTGTGATATCAATTTGATATTGACATTCTCTATCCATGGTACTATCGTAGCGTCACACGGAAATCGAGTGCGCGCAGCATGAAAGCGCACATAGTGCATTTCCATTCGGATTAAGAGAGGACATGAAATGGACGGTTCGAAAGCGAACGTAATCGAAGAGAAAATCATATCGGGGAAGAGCGGAATGCTCGTGCTCATCGTGAGCATACTTGTATTCCTCGCCTCTACAGCCCTCGTGATCTTCGCCGGAATCGCACTGGAGGCCGGCAATATCGTAAGCGGCACCGTATGGATGGTCGTGGGCTGCATACTTCTCGTTCTTAGCTGCCTGGCGTGGAACGGCCTGAAAATCGTGCGCCCCAACGAGGCGATGGTGCTCACCCTCTTCGGCAATTATTACGGTACGCTGAAGACCGACGGCTTTTATTTCGTGAACCCCTTCGTCACCTCCATCAACCCTGCAGCGCATGGGATGGCAGATCCCATGGAGCTCACCGCCTCCGGTATGCCGGAACAGCATAAGCGGAAAGCAACCGCGCTCCCGAGCAAGACGATCTCCCTTAAGGCCATTACCTTGAACAACGGCAAACAGAAGATAAACGACGAGTTAGGTAATCCCATCG
>JAAXUU010000271.1 GCA_013335845.1 Actinomycetota bacterium | reverse complement strand
TGCGGATTGGCCTATGGTTATGTCAGTTCAGATGATGGTGTTTGCTGTGAAACTATAGATATCGGGCGAAATCGATTAACGCTCTGGATTAGCAAGAATCATCCTTTGGCCGGAAAAGAACCGCTTCAATTAAAGGATCTAAACGGTTACCAATATCCGCTTCCATCAAATGCGCAATTCTATGAATTCGAACATTCATTGCAGGATTTATTCGCAGCGAGTGGCGTGATGCCATCGTTCTATTATCGCTCTTCAGAGACATTCCTAGAATTTCTTCTCTCATGTGATGGCTGTAAAGACATCTTACTTGGCACTACCGGCATCGAACATCATCCGGTGCTAGAGATGAAAGAAGATATGCTGTTCAGGGAATTCGATGATTATTCCGAAGACATTCCTGCCTATATCGTTTATAACGGCGATAGCAATAATCCTGCGATAAAACAGTTTCTTGAGCATTTAAAGAAGCAGCGAGATATATAAAACGAATCGCCGAATTCAATCTATACTCCCGTGATCTTCCGTAATGCGCTGATCACTCTGAATATCCCTGAGGGTTTCGTCACTATCGCCGCCTCCGGGCAGACATGCATGCAGTAATAGCAACTTATGCATGCTTCTTTGTCTATGGCATGGGTTCCCCCGGTTTCAGCTATACCGCCGATGGGGCATGCCTTGATACATGCGCCGCATTTGGTGCATCTTGCATCATCGATCTCCAGGTTGACGTAGGTATCGGTCACGAAGATGCTGTCCTTGACCACATCGTCGGGGTCCGGCTTCTTCGGCTCTTCGAATTGCACGAAGCCGAGGTCCCCGATTATCTCGACATCGTCAAAACTCCTTATCGCACCTCTCTTGAGCGCTTGAACCAAGATGGGGGACTTTTCGAGCTTATAACCTATCATTCTCGATGCGGCCACATCAAGCGCAGCGGCATTGGTGGAAGCGAGTATCCGGTCGGTTTTCACTGCCTTCCCCAAGGCGGTTGGTCCTCGCTCGAGACTCTCGATCGCATCCATAATCGATAGAGTCGGATTCACTGTCTGCTCCACATCGACGAATACTTCGGAAAGCTCGTAGTCGTTGCGAGTCAAAATATGCATCTTCGCTTTATATCCCCCGGGAAGGCAGCCGAACATGTTCTTCACCGCTCCGGAGAGGTGTAGGGAACCGTGCGATTTCAGTTTACACGCGTTGATGATCATATCGACTTGAAAAAGAATCTCCGGCAGGTAGAGTTCGTTCACGCCCACAAGGGGTCTGCCTGCTGCATCCTTGTCTTTCCTCACAAGCGGGACTTCTTCGAAAGCGATGAGGGACGCGCCGTATTTGTTTGCGACCTCCTCGATCCCCGATACTTCGAATGCCTTCCTGGTCAGACCCATCTCATAAAAGGAAATCGACTCGCCGATAAGAATCTTGCAGCCCCGCTCTTTAAGGATCCTGCACAGGGCGTCGATAAGGGCAGGGTGGGTTATCGTATTCTGCTCGGGCCTGTTTTGAGACATGATATTCGGTTTGATCAACACCGTTATACCCTCGGGTATGGTGAAGTCGATAGCAGCGAGCGCCGTCTTTACTGCCGCATATACTTCGTCGGCGTCGTAAGAATGGCACTCGACCGCAGACACCTTCTCCATGTCATCACCTGCACTTCATGTGGCTCCACCTGGAAGCCATTATTAGATTCGCGCTTGAAATTGCGCCTGCAATTGCGCTAATCGATGCGCTTGCAGGAGTTGCGTGAAAAAATCGCGTACCGAGAATCTAGTCGCCCAGGTTCTTCACAACGAGCACGTCGCACTTCGCATGCTCGATGACGAATTTTGAAATGCTGCCGATTAGGACGTACCTGATCGTCGAGAGGCCGCGGTCGCCGCAAACCACCAAGTCAGGATTGAATGGTTTGATGAAATCTTCCATCAGGGTTTCACGTATATCCCCAACCAGAATCTGATAGTCAGCATCGAAAACGCCGGCATCATTGGCCTGCTCGACAAAGGGAGCCATAGCTTCTTCGGCTTCTTTGATGAATTTGGGTACGAGGTCTTGGGCATAGATGGTCAAGGTTCTCTCAACCGAGTCGACCAAGAAAGGCGGGGTGGGCTCTACGACATGTCCGAACTTAAGGGTTGCTCCGTGTAGTGCAGCCTCTTCGATAGCGCGTTCCGCTACTCGTTTTTGGGCATCGCTTCCGTCGAGCGCCACAAAAATCCTCTGGTAGTTACCGGCCATGACGAGCTCCTCTCATGTACGATTGAACGTTCCTACAACGACCTTTTCCGGTTCGTATAAGCAGCGTAGGTGCTTCGCAGTAAAATGCTATGCGATTTTTCTGCATTGTAGCACCTTTCGCCTAGAAGGAACTTCGCGGCCGCATTCTGTAATACGCATGTCATGCAGGGGATTTGCAGCGATGCAAGACTCGGCAAGAATGCTGTTTGCGTACTTTGCAGTCCGATGTCCCAAAAATATAGCATACATATGGCATACTATCCGCTGGGCATTGCAGCGGGTACAAAGCATGGATGGTTTCGGAGGAAAAGTTGGGTACTGCATGGACGCGATGAACAAACACCCGAACAACCTACCGCGCGTCTTCAGCGTCTATGTTATGGAACTCGTTATTCGCGCTGTTCTCCTTGGAGCCGGAATAGCAGCCTATTTCTACGTGCCCGAGGCCCTGGATGTCCACACGCAATTCGGGTTCGATGCCGGTATCACGCTCGTGAATATCATGTGGCTGATCATTTTCATAACCATAGTGCAGAAATTCTTTCCGCAGGCCGCCACCAGTTTGGGCAGCAGAAAACAATTCAAAGCGTTCTTCCATATGCGTCGGGTCGAGAAGATTTTGGGAGAAGACCTGGCCAATCTGAGCGATGAAGTCCTGAGCACCGATTTCTTCAAAGGGAATGAGCGGTATGAAGTTCTGCTCGAAGAGAGACGTGCGCAGAATAGGGGAGCGCTGCTGGTGCTGCTCGCATGGGGCGTTCTCAATAC
>JAAXUU010000046.1 GCA_013335845.1 Actinomycetota bacterium | reverse complement strand
GTCGCCACGCGGACGTTGTCGACCCAGACCTGCGTGGAGACATTGCCCGCCAACGAGTACCAGCAGGACGCGGTGGTCCAGGTCCCCGTCCGCGCCTCCGGCACGCGCACCGGCTTCGCGCGCGCCTTCCGCAACGGCTTGACCCTGGACTCGTTGCCGAAGTCGGCCTCCGTCTACGCCCTGCAGGCGCCGGTCTTCTTGCTGTCGTGGTCGGAGGGGACAGTGCACGCGCGCATGTTTGCGCCCGGCCGCCGTCTATGCTGTAGCTTACGCCGTTGATCCATCCGGCCCTATCGGATGCGAGAAACAGTATTAGTTCCGCGATATCCTCAGGTTTGCCGACCCTTCCGACCGGATGTGTTGACTAAATCTGGTTACCTACGCTCCACCCCGCGTGGACCGCATCACCGATCTTGCCGGGCTTGACAGCGTCTCCGATTAGATACACTTCATCCATACGGAGATAGAGCAAGCGGTAAATTGCATCCTCGGACTCCCAACCGGAACAGACGACGACGCTATCGCCCTCAACCGAATAGTCATCACCTGAGATATCGGTCAGAATGACGCCAGTGTCGGTAATCTCCTTGAGAACGGCCATCAACTCGAGTTCGACCCCAGTACTGTCGAGCAAATTAACGATACGCTGCCATGTAGGCGCTGAGTCATCGCTTGCAATCTCCCACTGCATCATCTTGGCGCCACGACGAGTCGTTAGTATGACGTTCTTGCCCTTCATAGCTTGGCTGATAGCGACCTCGGCTGCAGAGATTCCGCCGCCGCAGACGATGACATTCTGGCCGATTTCCTCAGCGCGAGGGCCCGTCGCGTCAAGCTCAGTGAATACATTCGGCTTGTCGATTCCGGGGATCCTGAGTTTCCTAGGATGGGCGCCGGTGGCGCAAACAACCGCATCATACTCGACATCGCCACCCTCGAGCAGGTAGGAGGCAGTGACATCGCGGTCGACTATCCGGATGTTGTCGGTCTTTTCCATCTGAGCTACGTAATAGTCGATGAGGAACTGGATGTCGCCTTTGATTTTGGTATCGAAGGCGGCCTCATTCAAGACACCACCGAGTTTACGGCGCTCGTAAAGAGTTACGTCATGTCCCCTTAGTGCAGCAACGCGGGCACATTCCATTCCGCCGGGGCCACCACCGATGATTGCGACCTTCTTCTTCTTGTCCATTGTATTGATCTGACGATGGCCCGTGTAGTTGCACAAAGGGTTGACCGCACAGTTGAGCCCCTTGGAAGCAAGATACTCCTCGTAGGTGCCGACACAACCATGACCGCAACGGATGCAGGGAACGATATCCTCGGGCGCCCCGGCACGCAGCTTCTTGATCCAGTTCGGATCAGCAAGCAGAGGACGACCAAGAGCAATGAAATCAGCATCGCCGCTGGCAAGGATATCCTCAGCGAGTTCCGGTGAGGTTATGGATCCGGCGACCATGAGCGGGGTTTTGACGCCACCCTGCTTCATGGCACGTGTTAGCGAACGAAAGGTGGCGAGCTCATCGAACATGGTAGGAGTTGGAATGCCGTTTGACAGCGAGCCACCGGTGACACTCAGAGCAGCAACCTTGTATCCGTCGATGATTTTGGCTGCTTCAATGGATTCATCGATATGTAGACCACCTTCATCGTACTCATCACCGCACCAACGGATACATAAGGGAAAGTCCTTTCCGCAACGGGCGCGAACAGCATCGATGATTTGCGTGAGCAGACGGACTCGGTTCTCGATGGACCCTCCAAACTCGTCTTGTCTCTTGTTGAATGTGGGAGAAAGGAACATGTTGAGCAGGTGTCCACCCGAAGAGTGGATTTCAACGCCATCGAAACCGGCGATCTTGGCACGCCATGCAGCTGTTGCAAAATCTTCGACGACCTGATCGATCTGCTCCTTGGTCATTCCAACGAAATCAATGGTTCCGCCATTGATGTCTAGTGTGAGATCGGAAGGACCCCAAGAGGGCAATCTATCAACCAAGCTGATCTGCTGGCCCTCATGGGTAAGCTGGATGAAACACTTTATGCCGTAGTAGTCATGTATGGTCTTGGCGAGAAGTGCGAGGCCCGGTGTATGAGAACCATCGACGCAACCGATCTGACCATCTTCGCCCTTGCAGGCGACATTGTCGAAATAGGAGGATTCGACGATAATCAGGCCAGTGCCTCCAGCAGCAAGAGCTTTGTAATAGTCGATGTTGCGCTGCGTTACATGACCCTCGGGGTCAGCGTTCGCAGTGCCTATCGGTGCAGAGACCAGATGATTCATCAGGTCAATGCCGCCGATTGTCGTCCTGCCAAGAAGATAAGGAAAATCTGTAATCATGATGCTCTCCTGTTCGTGATAATTCCAAGAGATAAAAGCGGACCCTTGGAAAAGAAGCCGTATCGATTCGATGTCGCAGATCGACGATGTCATCTCTGCGAAATTGTTACCTACTGCAACTGTTCGGTATTGTCGTACGACTGCAGCCACATTTTTATCGAGTTAGTAGACGACATCCGTCTTGTTGTAGCCGTAGCCATGCATATCTACGTACTGATGAAGCTCCCCATAGAAGCCGAGGTCCTTAAAAGTGTCGAAGGTGCAAAATTTCAGGCCCTAGGTAACCTCAACGCGCTCACAGACGACCTTACAAACAAGAGCCTCCCTATCCGGCTTGGACTCCTTTATGTTCTTAACTTGGCAAGAGAGGGTATGAATACCCTTCTTCATAGTCTCAGAATCGAACGCGCCCCAAACCTTGGTCGAATCGGTGACGGATATGATCTGCCAGCCATGGCGAAAGTTCCTAAAACTGCAGATGACGCCCGCCTCAGGCGTATGGTCGTAGAAGAAGTTCGACTCACGGCCCAGCATGACTTTCTTGGTCTTCTCGAAATCTTCATTGAAGTAATGGATGTGATTACTGTTCTCGTCCTACATATCTACACCTCTCCCTGTCTAGAAAAATGAACGATTCAACTCCATCTCTGATGCCCGGAGCCCGATATATGCATTGATACCACATGGAAAGAGGGACAGGAATAAACGCCTCCCGGCCAAATGTTCAGATGTATACGAATTCGTGTAAGTTGTTCAGGCAATCTCAGAAAAAAAGGCCCTCCGCAATATTCAAGAGGGTCTTCGGGGATCGACGCTGTGGTGCGGGTTCACGAAGAGATCGACTTCTTCCAACTGCTCAATCTCCGCATCATATCAAGATCATTCTTTGAGAGTGCGTAGATGTCCCTTTTGGTCTCCGGCGGCAACTTCGCATCGAACACATAGGGTTGAACAGAGATTATCGCATGGATCTTCCCGGCCATTTCTTCCGGGGTGAACGAATAATCGTTGAGACGCCAATATTCGATGAAGAGGAAACTGTTGCTCAATTGGATGTAATCATACATATCTTGATCGAAGTCCTCGTTCTCCGTTTCGACAGATGCTGAGATACCGTCGAAGAGCTGAGCCTTGATCAACTGTGTGACCTCTTTTATTGGAGGAACCGGTAAGCGATTTTCGAGCATAACATCGTACAGGTCGAGGTTCTCATAGATATGACGCATGTGGCCGGTTATGACCGCGATCTGAGATTCCTTATCTTCGAGCATCTCGATAGCCTTGGAGTACTCGTAGGAGAAATCCATATAGATGAGCATCTCGCGATCAAAGATCTTCTCGATGAGATTGTATTTATCGTAGTAGTGAGAATAGAAAGAGCCGCGGCTGTACCCAGATCGCCTGATGATCTCCGAGACTCGGATCGATTCGAAATCCTTCTCCCTGAGCAATGAGACAAGCGCACCTATGAAGGCATTCTGGGAACGAGAAAGAGGCTTGAGACTTTTCATAGAACTCACCTTGCTCTATACCACAATTTATACTTCATTCGTATGAGAACATTAAACATCATCCTACCACTTGGGCGCTATATAGAAAGTCCCCGATTTGCTCAATTTAAGACTCTTTGGCTGACAACACACCCTGTCTCCTACTCCAGTCTAGCGTTATCTCAATTTCATCTCGGAAAGGAGGTAGACCAGACTGGCGCTTTTCGCGATAGCCCATCCGAGAACCCGATACAGTCGTGACCGCCGTTAGGACACTGACGGCGGTCACAAATAGAGAAGGGTAACGCTTTCTCCTTCTTCAATCAGATGAAATTGCGATCGGTAAGAACTGCCGGAACACCACTGATTGTCACAGTGTCCCCGACTTTAGCCTTCGCGGTCTCCACAAGCGCATACCCGATATTCTTGCCAGCAGTGAAGCCTCGGGTATACTTGGTAACCCGTCCGACCTTTTCGCTGCCCTTTAATACAAGGTGACCTTTCCAACCGCCGTAGATCCTAGCCTCGTCATCCTCGACCGTGAAGCCTAGGAGCGTACGTGACGGCGGCACTTCACAGATAAGCTCCAAAGCGCTCTTGCCAATGAAGTCTTTATCAAAATTGACGGTCTTCTCGAACCCGACTTCAAACGGATTGCACTCCAGTACATCGGTCATCAGGATGAAACCTGCCTCTGTAGCTAACGTGTAGGCCATAACATCCACCTCGGTGACCTGAATACCACCGATCTTTTCCGCCTCAGATGCGAGCTTCGATTCCAGCAGCTCGACATTGTCCGCGGCGATGTAGATCTCGTAGCCTACCTTCTCGCCGGTATATCCGCTACGTGCTACCTTCACCGGCGCATCACCCATGGAGTTGTCGACGATGGAGAAGAACTTCAAATCATCCACCGGACTCTCCACCACAACGTTTACCAGCTCTTTTGCCTTCGGTCCCTGGATAGAGTACATCTTCCAATCATCCGTAATGTTCTTGTACTTCACGGCATAACCTTTTTTATGCGCGTCAAGCCAGCGGATCAGCTCCTCTACAAACAGCGTTGACACCCAGTAAAGGCCATCCGCCAGATGGAAGACGATTACATCGTCGATAATCAAACCTTTCTCATCCAGCATGGTGGTGTAGCGGGCTTTTCCAGCCGCAAGGTTGGCGATATCGGCCACAAAAATGTAATCCAGGAAAGCTGCGGCATCCTCACCGGTGACTTCCAGCAGTTTGTGGGTAAAGTCATAGAAGCCCACGAAGTTGCGCACGGCATCGTGTTGTGCCTTGACGCTTGCATCTGTGCTAATCAGCATCACATACCTCACTTCCATCGTCAAAGGTGTACCCGGGCTTCTGACGGCGGAAGCCGTACAACCCCTTCTCAATCACGAAGCGGGCCATACCCTCGGGTGCGTTCTCCTCATCCAGCCTGACAATCCACTCGGTGTTCACCAACACTTTAGCCATCGCATCGAAGTAAGCTATATATGCCGGGGTCAGTTCAGGGTACTGGCCGAACATCTCGAAGGTCACGCGATCGGTGTCGATAACGACGCGTTCCTCACTGAACTCTGCGAACCTCCACTCCAACGAGCGAGCTTGAAAGATCATGGAGATGTAACCGCCCAGTACGCGACCGTCTTCCACACTCTCCGGTACGCCGAGCCACTCGCGAATGGACTTGCGGGTGTTCCACTCCGCGAATTGCATCTTGCCTGCGGTATCGAACATGACCTTGACAATCTCCATGGTGGCGGGATCGTCGAACTTCCCGGTGCGACGCAGACCTCCGATGACCGTGGTCGAGTAGGCCATCGGCCACATGGTGAAGTCACGGTATAGTTCGCCGGTCGTCCACTTTGTACCTGTGGGTGAATAATAGGTGCCGGTTGTCAGGTGCTCGCACTCGGTCTTGATCGGCTCGGCTCCCTCTTTGCGCATACCGGACACGGGCGGTCCCCAGTGCTCCCATTCGTAGCCATCTGCGTTTGGATGCTCGTCGTACTTATCGCGGGTCTCCTGTACCACATGGCAGTACCTATCGCCGCAGCCTTTGCGCTCAGGGTTGAAGGTGTTCAGAGGTTGGCCGGATAATCCGATGCAGAAATGCGAGCCGCCTCCCTGAGAGACGTCGCAGGCCTCAGGTCCCACAATATCGAAGGGACACCAGTGGATCTCCTTCTCAAATCGGTCGTTGGAAGCCTGCCAGATGTGGCCCGCTAGCAGGGTTTGCTCGTCGCCCTTGTCAGCATAGATGGCGGCCAAATAGCTGCCCTCCTTGATGAAAGGCGGAATGGCGAAACGATCAAGGAACATACCCTTGGCTCCCATGGGGTCATCCTCTGACCACATGAAGTCCATCTCCTCAGCCCATTGATCGCTCATCGCGCTCTGGCGCTTCTCGTAATCCGGCTCGATGACCTTGTTAGCGTTCGTCCAAGTCACGGCGAACATCGCTGCGTGGCGAACGACGAACTCGTAGGTCTCTTTGAAGGACTTGATCTTGTCCCAAGGTGTTATCATGCCACGGAACAGATGCAAACCGCTGTCCTCGTCTATCTGGGCGACATCCGAGGTATTGTTCGGTATCAACCTCTCTGTGTCTGGCATCTCATTGCTCCAATCTTTGATCTTTGCGGTGAGCGAAGCGCTAGGCTCGCTCCGGCTTTACGGCTATAACGATGTAGTAAACGGCTATGGCCGCAATGAGTATCCCTGCGCAGAGGAACACGAATGGCCAAGAGCCTCCCCCTATAACCGAGAACAGGTTAACTGCGAACGGTGATAGGAACTGCCCAAGGTTGAACCCTGTCAACACAATGGCCGTGGTCAAGGGTACAGACCAGTAGGACTTTGCCATGGCACCCATGACCATCACCGGACCTGTTGATCCCACACTGATGCCGCTGAGCAGCATGCATACAAGTAGCATAACCGGCGAGGGGAAGATGAATGTAAGTATGAAACCGACGGCACCCAACGAGAAGAAAATCGGACCCATCCATTTATCAAGCCTGAACACCAATGGCCCGTAGAGCAGTGACGCGACGAAGCCACCAACCGCGAACAAGGCGGTCGCAAGCCCCGAAAGTCCTGTCACCTGATCCGTCGGCAATCCGAGGTCAGCCAGGAAGAGCGAATTGTTCACTGTGGCAACCGTCGTGCCGATAAAGAAAATCAAACCGATTACAGCGATGATGTACGTGGTTACATGTGGCGGCGCAGCCTTCTCACTCTCTTCCACGGCCTCGGCCTTATAGATCGGCTTGGGAATCATAAAGAGCACCATGACCACAGGGATAATCGCTAGAGCATACAACCAGAAGGCTGGATGCCAGTCACTGCTGCCCATAACCCCTGCGCTGATGGCAAGCGGCACCGCTACCAAAAGACCGCCGGAGTTGAATATTCCGGAAGCCGTCTGCTGGGCGTCGCCCTCGAAGTAATCCGGCAGCATAGCAAATCCCAATGGAAAGACGAATCCGATTCCTAAGCCCATTACCGCCCTCAGTATGAGGAACGTGACGATACTCGACGTGAAGATCGGCCCTACCCCGCCGATTATGAACAGTACCGCACCGATGAGAAACAGCGTCTTTTTGCTCATCTTCGCCGCCAGCACCCCGGAGAGCAGGTTGGTAGGGATGAGCGTCAGTGTCGGCAACGTGATAATCAGCCCAAGTATCAGCGGGTCTGACACCTTCAGTCCTGCTCCGATCACCGGCAGCAACGGGCTTGCGATAGCCCCGCTGGCGCTCAAGATGAATTGCATCGAGAACATCGCTATCAATATATGTATCTTACCCTTCATTTGCATTCCCTCCTATAGAACCCAAACCCGTCAGTAGGTCAGTGCAGTTCCAGCGTCGTTCTATTTGGTGCCCGCCCACTGATCATCAGTGGTACTTGTGACTTCAATGACTCCATATCCCATGGTTTGCCCAAATCCGACCATATCTCATTGATGACCTCCGGCTCAGACCAGATCGCCAATCGTCCATCGGCATTTGTCTCGAAGAGGTACCCGGTGATGCTCGACCCGAAGTCGGAAGCCAGATATGCGAAGAAAGGTGCGAAGATGTCTGCCGTATAGCGCATGGCCTCAGGAGCGCCTTCTTCAATGGCATCCACGGGGATTCCCTGTGAGCGGTACGTGGCTAGCATGCTATACCAGCTACGAGTCCTAGCTTTGGGGCTATAGGAATTGGTCGTAATGCCCGTGCCGTCAAGGTCTTGGGCGATAGCCCTTGTAAACGACCAGATTCCTGCGCAGGCGGCGCTATAGGCACTCATTCCCATCAAACCAACCCATGACTCTGAGGAGGCGTTGATGATACGAC
>JAAXUU010000270.1 GCA_013335845.1 Actinomycetota bacterium | reverse complement strand
CTAGTTGTGGAGGACACTTTAAGGCCGATACCGGTATTACTGGAGAAATTGCAGTCTATTAGCACAAGATCTGCAATCGTCGTCCCCACCAAATTGATTCCCATACCAGCACCACCATTAGCCACTGACGAAACGTGGTCAAACGTGTAATGGGATCCTGGCGCGGAAAAGAGAATTCCTGACCCAGGATTGCCCGAGCCGGTTGCACCAGTTAGGCGGACACCTTTGACGACCACTCGGTCGGTAACAGTCGCCCCTGTCGTAGTGATGGTGACTACCGGCACACCTGCCGTTTTAGAAGTGATTATCGTATCAGAGATCGGATTGTTACCGTCCCCCTGACCAATAATCTGCACACGCTTATTCAAAGCCAAGTTTTCTGAGAACGTACCCGCTGCGACGCTGATCGTATCGCCAGCCGTTGCAGCATCGATAGCTGCTTGGATCGTATCGAAGAAAGTGGGCGGCTGCTGCGTTACGTTCATCACCGGCTTGACCGTCACGCTGAAGCTATTGCTGGCGCTCAGTTTCTCAGCAGTCGCACTCTCGGTCGCCGTGACCGTTACCGTGGCAGAGCCACGCGCTCCAGCGAGGGATGTCAACGTCAGATTCGCACCCACAACAGAGGCGCTGACCGTTCCGTCGACCGTCACGCTGTATTCAAGCGCGTCTTGCTCGGCGTCCGCGAACACGGAGGTCAAGTCGATTATTTCGGTCACGAAGTCCTGCTGCCTCTTCAGATCGGGCAGTGCGGATGCAACGGTCGGCGTGTCGTAGACCGGCGTGATCGTGATGTCCCCGGTTGCCTCGTTGCTGTCGACTGTGCCGTCGTTGACCTTGTACGTGAAGCTGTCGGTGGGTGACTCATCGCCGTTGTTGACGTAAGTGAAACTGCGGTCCTCGTTGAGCGTCAAGGTGCCGTGCGAGACATTGCCCACCAGTACGGGACTCAGGGTGTTGGCGGCAGTATCCTCGTCGCTGTCATTGGCAAGCACGGGCATGGCGAGTGTCGCGTTCTCGGTGACGGTATAGCTGTCGTTGGCAGCCACAGGCGCGTCGTTGACGTTGGCGACATTGACCGTGAAGGTTTTCTCGTAAACGCCGCCACGCCCGTCAGCGGTCCGCACGCGGATGCTGTAGTTGGGCTTCGCCTCGAAGTCGAATTCACGGGGGGTACCCCAGCGGCGAACCTCGGGGTTATCGTCTTCGCTTTCACCGAAAGGCGTGCGGTCGCTTGGAAGGTTGGGTGCAGAAAGAAGCAGCAGGTTCAGCTCTTCTTCGACGGCGCCGAGTTCCGCGCTGAGCGAATCTATGCGATCATTGATGCCGCGCACCTCGTCCTTTGCCGCTTCGGCTTCATCGCGCTTGCCCTCCCCCATGAGACGACCGATCATCTTGCTCGCGGAGTTACGTGAAGCCTGCAGCTGCTCGACCTCGATGATCAGAGCGCGACGGCTCTCATCGAGGGAGGCGAACGCATCGATATCCCACGAGGCTTTGCGGGATTTCATCGCAGCGGATACTTCACCGAGATTTTCACGAACATAGCGGGCGTCGAGCATGGGGACCTCCGAAGTTTGTACAGTTGATAGAGCTAATTATAGCGTTTAGCATAAGACACTGCCTAAACTTTATGCGATGTGCGCTAGAATAGGTTTCTGAATGCTGCAAGCGGTGAAGTCGATGCGTCACAGGAGGTCATCATGGGAGAGTTTATCAATTGGCTTTTTTCCACAGTGAACGGGATGATCGCCCTCATCGGCATAGGCATACTCATCTTCCTCATCATCGCCTTTCTGCTGGAAAGACGCACACAGAAGATGTACAGAGACCGAGGCGAAAAGGTTCAAACCGAAAATGACGATGACGACGGGGTATTCGCCGGTCTCTTCAACTTCGGAAGCAGCGACGATGACGACGATGACGATGACTCCAAAGATGACGATGGCGGCATCGGCGGTTTGTTCGCCTCGCTCCGCAGTAGTCTCGACGACTGGGATCCTGATGAAGATGAGGATGAAGAAGAAAGCAAATAGCTCGAGTGCATCGATTTGAATCGGTTTACATAAACGGCGCTATAATGGTCGCTTATTCTTGGAATGCAAGCGAAAACTATTTATGGACAAAAGGTACTGAGTTAGTGCTTGATTTTGTTATCCCCTTAGCCCAATCATATCCAGCGGTATCTCCCTAGCTGAGTGCATGCTTTCATACAGTGCAGCGATCGACTCGTCAGTAGGCATCTCCTTTAGGATCATCGCAGGCGATCCCGATCCCATCGTGGAGCAGAACCTAATCGGCACCGATTGGAAAGTCCAGTTCGAGGAGGCTATCGCCGACGGCCGCATCAAGAAGGCTGACTCCCTAGAGGAACTGTGCGAGATGATGAACCTCGACTCCGAGATTATCATGCCGGCCATCGACAAGTGGAACGCAGCCTGCGAGACCAAGCAAGACTACGACATCTACCCCTATCCGCCGTCGTGGATGAACCCTGTCGCCGAGGGCCCATTCTACGGTGCGAAGACCGGCGGCATCCTGGGCAAGTGCTTGACGGGCCTGCGAGTAGACGCCGAAATGCGCATCATAGGCCCTGATAACCGCCCAATTCCCGGCCTGTACGCCAATATGATGACCGCTGGCGGTGCATGTGGTGAGTCATCCTACTGTGGCAACTTGGTGAACACTTCAATCCTCGGCGGTTGCGGTCTTTCCTGGACCACAGGCTACATGGCGGCCAAGACCGCCATGGCTGATAACGTGTAACTAAGAGCAAAGGAGCATCGACCCAACAGACATATTTCGCACGTCGCGCAAGCCTTCCCTCGCACGCCGCACCCTCTCACTCGGCCCCTCATGCGCCTATGCGTATTGAGGGGCTTGCTGCCATCTACTGTGGCGAAGGGAGTTCGTTTTTTCGGGCAGTATCTCAGCAATGGTTGCCATAAAAAAGAGGGGTCTTCTCCTCATCCGTCATACCCCTAGAGCTCTGTTCCACATCCACCCTGCCTCTTTTTGA
>JAAXUU010000269.1 GCA_013335845.1 Actinomycetota bacterium | reverse complement strand
CCTACTGACCGTGTGTCCGAACTCACGGATCTCTGTGAGCAGAGTATTGAGCTTGTTGGTCGGTATGGTTCTCGTTGCATTCGCATACGCGGTGTCGATCGCACCCCAAATACGATGGACGCTTCGACCCGTTAAAGCGGAGATACGAATGACCTCGGCATAGCCGACGAACATAAGACGGTCTTCTACGAGGTCCATGATCAGATCGCGCTGCTCTTGCGTTTCAATCAAATCCCATTTGTTAAGCAGGATGACCAGCCCACAACCGCGTTCATGTGCGAAACCTGCAACACGTTGGTCTTGGTCGGTGAGCCCAAGTGTCGCATCGACCATAAGCAACGCGACGTCCGCACGGTCGATGGCTCGCATAGCACGTACGAAGCCGTAATATTCGACATCTTCATCGATTTGCGATTTACGACGGAGACCGGCAGTATCGACGATGCGATAGCGCTTGCCATCGTTTATGACCAGGGTGTCGATCGCATCGCGTGTCGTGCCCGCGACTTCAGAGACAATCGACCGTTCCCTGCCGACCATTTTGTTTGTGAGGGATGACTTCCCTGCATTCGGTCGACCGATGATCGCCACGTTTATCGTGCCGTCATCTTCCTCTTCATCTTCCAGATGAAGGTCGAGCGGCAACGCGGCGACGATTGCATCCAGCAAGTCTCCGGTACCGTTACCATGCGTCGCCGAAGCGGGCCATGGATCGCCCATACCCAACGAGCAGAATTCCCAAATCGCATTCGTCCTCGTAGGGTCATCCATCTTATTCACCACGAGGAATACCGGAACATCCACGCGCTTCAGAAGTTCTGCGACAGCCTGGTCCTCAGGGGTTATCCCCGTCGTTCCATCAACGAGGAAGATGATGACATCGGCTTCCTCGGTCGCCATGAGAGCTTGCGCTTTTATGGATGATTGGAAGCGGTCCTCATCCCCCATTTCGACACCACCGGTATCGATCAAGATGAAGTCCACGCCGTTCCAATCGGCCTTATGGTAGGAGCGATCGCGGGTGACGCCACGCTGGGCGTGTACGATAGCATCTTGGACCTGGGATATTCTATTTACAAAAGTCGATTTGCCCACATTCGAGCGGCCAACTACGGCGACAACAGGCAAAGGCATAAGTTCTCACAATCTATAAGTCATGTAGCGTACTATCCGAAGTATTCGGCACACATACTGACGAGTCCTTCAACAGTAGAGGATACCACGTTCAATTCTACTCCGGATGCCTCAGATAAGCTTGAAATCGTGCAATCGTCCAAGGTAACTCCACAGGCGTTGAACATAATGCTCGGTAAAGCGACTATATCCTCACTATCCATGCGATATTTGATGTTTTCGATCCCCCGAAGGACATCGGATCCGCAAAGCAGCCCCGACACATCGACGTTACCTCCGAAGAAATCGTTCCTGATACTGACGATGTCTATACACGGACGTAAGCCCGATCCTTCAAGCAAGGGAGCGAAGAACTTCCCGAATGCTTCGCCGCAGATGAGGTGTATCGTCTTCCCACTCGAGGCCGCGCTCTCCAACCAGCTAACCGACTTTGGGGCCTCAATGGCGGCATCCCAGTCGTCGATGAACGAACGGACCATGCCTATACCGTCTTCATACTGTTCGAAACCATCGTAGAATTCAGCAGCCGGAACCTCGATGCCCGCATTCAAATAGAACTCATCGGCAAGGTGGAAACGAGTGCGTCCCAGTTTCTGACGTGCATGTTCCTGATAGGGAGCGAGCGCTTCGATTATCTCGCGCGCATCAGATGCATCGTTATACGAGCGATCGAAGCGCGTCTGGTGCCGTGTATAACCCAGCGGGACGATTCCGCAGGAAAGAACATTTTCATGCGCCTCGAGCCAAGAAAGCGTTCGCGATAGTTCTTCCCCATCGTTTATACCTGGCACCAAGACTATCTGAGTATGCAAGCCAATACCGGCATCAAGGAGCTCCTCGAGAGCCTCTCTTCCGCGCGCTTCATATTTCCCGATAAGACGCTTCCGCACATCAGCCGAGATGGCATGGACGGAAACGTGCAAAGGAGACAGATTCATCTCGATTATACGCTGTATATCCTCATCGGTCGTGTTCGTGAGCGTCACGAAGTTCCCCTGCAAAAACGAAAGACGGTAGTCGTCATCACGCAGATACAGTGTTTCGCGCATATTCGGGGGCAGCATGGTCATAAAACAGAATATGCAGGCATTTTTGCATAGACGCATGGAATCGAAGATGCACTCCTCGAATTCAACGCCCCAAACCTGACCGGGCTCACGCTCCAAGATCGCTTCGAATTCAAACGTACCGCCATCGCAGGATTCGTCTTCTTCCTCGCCTGTTTCATCCTCTTCATCGCAGGGAGCGACTCCAAAGACCTCGATGCTCATCTCATCGGACAACCAAAGCCAATCGATAAGGTCATGCAGTTCGACCCCGTCCACATGAGTGAGCACCATACCGGCTTGTAGACCTGCCTCTTCCGCAGGAGAACCTTTTTCGACCGAGGCTATCAAACCACTTTGTTTGCCCGGAGCCTCACTGGGAGCATAGCAGCGCTCGGAAGAATAGTCGCTCATGTCATGTCCTTAAGGGTATCGATAACGGCATCGATCTGGCTTTTTGGTGTGGAAGCTCCTGCGGTAACGCCAACTTTCGAGCAATCGGTGAACCATAATGGGTCTATTTCATCCGGTAGCTCGACATGGTAGGAGCGAGGACAAATGGACTTGCATATTTCATGCAGACGTCGAGTATTACCCGAATTCCGTCCACCCACGACGAGCATGACATCGACGTTCGATGCGAGCTCCGCCGCCGACTCCTGCCGTTGCTTCGTAGCGAAGCAGATAGTGTTCTTGACACACAGGTCTTCCGTACGGTCATTCAAAGCGTCGACTACTTCTTGGAGTGTTTGAGCGGATTGTGTCGTTTGGACGACGACACCGACCCTCGAAGGCAATATCGGTGGAAGATCGGACGCGGAATCCGCGACGATCACATCCTCTCCT
>JAAXUU010000268.1 GCA_013335845.1 Actinomycetota bacterium | reverse complement strand
TTCTTCCCCGGTTACAGTTGCGATCAGCATGAACAACAAGAACTATACGACTGCATGCATACGGGAAAGCAAGAAATTCGCTCTGTCGATTTTCTCTGACAAGAGCAACCTGCTCTCGATTGGGACACTCGGATTCCAGTCGAGCAAAGATGTCGATAAATTCACGGACATCCCCGTTGAGTACCACGATGGTATGCCCGTGATCAGCGACGGCTGCGGCTATGGATTGTTCAAAGTCATCGACACCTTGGAGACTTCGACCCATGTGCTATTCATAGGTGAAATGTACGAAGGCGAGGTATTGTCGGACGAGAACCCGATGTCGTACGCATATTATCGGGAAGTCATCAAAGGCACTGCAGGCAAGAACTCCCCCACGTGCCAAATGGTTGAGGGTGTTTGGACTTGCAAAGAGAAATGGCGCTGCAGAGTCTGTGGCTACATCTATGAAGGAGAGATCCCCTTCGAAGACCTGCCGGATGATTGGGTCTGCCCACTTTGCAAGCATCCGAAAAGTGATTTCGAGAAGATAGAAGGCTACGCCGCACCGCAATAACCGCCACGATTTCCCTGGTTCTCCACTCATGCAAAAGGCGCCTTCCCACGAGGAAAGGCGCCTTTGTTTTACGAGTTACTTTAAAAGAGTGAACTACTTCTGGGAAGGAACTACATCATTCCCATGCCGCCACCCATACCACCCATGGCGGCAGCCATGGCAGCTGAGTCCATACCATCCTTCGGTATGTCATTCACCGTTGCCTCGGTTATGAGGATCAAAGCGGCGATGGAAGCAGCGTTCTGAAGCGCACAGCGAGCAACTTTGACCGGGTCGATGATACCCATCTTGATCATATTGCCATACTCGCCTGTAGCAGAGTTGAGACCCTCACCATCGGGAAGTGACTTGATCTTCTCGACGACGACGCTACCTTCGAAGCCGGCGTTAGATGCGATGACGCGCATCGGAGCGACGAGAGCGCGACGGATGATATCGACACCGACCTTCTCGTCCGAATCGATGCACTCGACAAGATCGAGAGCCGGCAATGCATCGACGTATGCTACGCCGCCGCCGGGGATGATACCCTCTTCGACAGCAGCGCGGGTTGCCTGCAATGCGTCTTCGATGCGGGACTTCTTCTCTTTGAGTTCGACCTCGGTTGCAGCACCGACTTTGATGACGGCGACACCACCGGACAGCTTGGCAAGACGCTCTTGGAGTTTTTCACGATCGAAATCACTCGTGGTGTTCTCGATCTCAGCTTTGATTTGGGTGACGCGCGCGTGGATGGCGCTTTTATCGCCGGCACCGTCGATGATGATGGTGGCATCCTTGGTGACTTTTACGGTCTTCGCGCGACCGAGCATATCGATGGTCGTCTTCTCGAGGCTCAGGCCGAGTTCCTCCAAGATAACCTGACCGCCGGTGACGATCGCGATGTCTTCGAGCATACGTTTGCGACGGTCGCCGAAACCGGGAGCCTTGACCGCTACGCAGTTGAACGTGCCGCGGAGTTTATTGAGGAGGAGGGTAGCCAGAGCTTCACCCTCAACGTCTTCTGCGATGACGAGAAGAGGACGCTGCGATTGCATGATGCTCTCGAGGAGGGAAAGTATCTCTTGGATCGAGGAGATCTTCTTGTTCACCATCAAAATGTAAGGCTCGTTCAAAACGGCTTCCATACGCTCGGTATCGGTTGCCATATACATGGAGATGTAGCCCTTGTCGAACTGCATACCCTCAACCGTCTCGATGTCGATGCCGAAGGTCTGTGACTCCTCGACGGTGATGACGCCATCTTTGCCGACTTTGTCCATGGCCTCGGCGATGCGGTTGCCGATAACATCGTCACCTGCGGAAATCGTTCCGACGTTGGCGATTTGTGCTTGGTCGACGATTTCCGTCGAATTCTCCTTGATGCGCTCGACGATAGCTTCGACCGCTTTCTCGATACCGCGGCGGATAGCCAAAGGATTGGCGCCCGCGGTGATATTGCGAAGACCCTCGGATACGATTACATCGGCGAGCAACGTCGCGGTCGTAGTACCGTCACCGGCGACTTCGTTCGTTTTGATCGCGACCTCTTTGACGAGCTGGGCACCCATGTTCTCGATGGGATTCTCGAGTTCGATCTCTTTCGCGACCGTCACACCGTCGTTCGTGATGGTGGGGGCACCGTAGCTGCGCTCGAGCGCGACATAACGGCCCTTGGGACCAAGCGTGACCTTTACTGCTGAAGCGAGTTTGCTGACACCGGCAGCGAGGGCACCTCGTGCATCACTATCGAATCTGATATCTTTAGCCATTTCTAAATTGCTCCTCTCAAATGATTAGATTAATCGTTGTATACTGCGAAAATGTCGTCGCCGCGCAAGATGAGATAATCTTCGCCTTCAACGCTGACTTCGGTTCCACCGTACTTGCTGTAAATCACGGAATCGCCCACTTTGACGGCCGGTTTCACCAGATTGCCGTCCTTATCGAGCTTTCCTTCTCCAACAGCAAGAACCGTACCGCGCTGTGGTTTTTCCTGAGCATTCCCTGCAAGGATAAGCCCCGAAGCTGTTTTCTCTTCAGCGGCATCCTGCTTGATGATCACTCTGTCTCCCAGTGGCGTAAGCTTCATCTAACGTACCTTCCTTTCAAAGTCTCTACCTGTATGTGGCTTTATCGATAAGCCGCACATGTCACAAAAAAAGCTGGCACTCAAAACCCTTGAGTGCTAACAAAGACAAATACTACGCACACGGCCATAATGCCGCAAGCCCTGTCACTGATTTGTCATATAAAATTTTCTATCAATGGATGACTCAGATTTTCGAGTGGAATCAGCGAGGTAGGAACGGCGTACGCTGCAGCGAAGGCACGAAAAAACATGTGCGCTACGTCGACCTGATCGTACGGAATTCCGAACAAGGGAATTCCAACTAGGGGAATTCCTAATAAGCGACGTCGATGGACCCATGGGCCAGCGCATCGCAATCGAAGGACGAGAATCTGCCGGCATCGTAACGCGCGAGTCCGAC
>JAAXUU010000267.1 GCA_013335845.1 Actinomycetota bacterium | reverse complement strand
GATTGTGAACTTATGCCGAGCGAAGAACAATCAGTGCCGAAAATCAAGGTAGGGATCGGTTTTGTAACGGGTCGCAAAAGCTTTCAAAAGGTTTTGAAGACACATATATTCCATTGGGAGGAAAGTGAAGTACCGGGGAAAGAGAACATCAGCCTATGCCTCCTAGTTGCCTATGATTTAAAGTATTCAAACACTAAATCAACCGATTATACGAATGTCAGTAAGGAAGTACTTACATTAATCGATGAAACCTATTTTATCGATGGTGCGGCAATCCGGCAGGAAATCAGCCATCTGGAAACAGAAGGCGTTATCGATGAAGCACAAGCCAAGTTGTTGTTCGGGAATGGCTATGCAGCAAGAAGAAATGCGTTACTTTACACTGCCATGAAAAACAATATGGATTATCTTATTTTTCTCGATGACGATGAATACCCGATGGCAGTAACCAAAATACGCTCAGCTACAGCATGGAGTGGGCAGCACATTCTTTCGAGTCACCTGTATTATATTCAAGATGCCGATATCACCAACGGACACCACTGCGGATATGTTTCGCCGCTACCGCATGTGAAGTTCAATGATGCGATGAACGAAAACGACTTTCATCGATTCGTCGAGGCGATCAGCAACGACGCTATAAATTGGGATTCCGTCTGTTCGATTATGGGCAATGGTGGCGTCTCCTATGCAGACATCGCTATGTTAGCGACCGATGTCGCCGAAGTAGTGGATGAGGTTAACCATACCAAGTTCATCTCGGGATCGAACCTATGCATCAATCTGTCCAATCCCCGTAGGGTCAATCCGTTTTATAATCCCCCCGGGGCTCGAGGAGAGGATACGTTTCTAAGTGCCTGTCTGAGCGAACGAACGGTATTGCGCATTCCCTACTATACATTCCACGACGGGTTTTCAGCTTACAGCCATTTGATGGATGGAGTGCTCCCTGTAAAACTGGATAACGTTCAGGCGGACTCCGAGAAAATCACCACGCGCTTCTATCGTGCGTGTATCGGGTGGGTCCGATACAAACCCCTTCTGCTCTTTATCACGCAGAGAGAACAATACGAACTTAGAATCACGGAAATGCGAGAAAATCTCTCAGTGACTCTTCCTAAGATATGCGCTTATTTCGGATCCGATAGTTTCATGAATATATCCAAGGAGTTCGAGCGTTATCATAAAAATGTCACAAAGCACTATAATCAGTTTCTCGAGGGGCAGGATGCTTGGGGGAAAATCACCGAGTATTTGAGTAAATCCCGATAGGCGTCCCGCTGAAAAACATCTACGGCTGGGTTCTTGCCGCCTGCTGCTACATGAGCAGAACGCAGCAGACTAGGAGTAGCGCGAGGAAACTCAAGTTACGAGCAACATAGGACACGGACAATGTAGTCTTCTGTCTGTGTAGGTGTGGCATCGCATGAGCGGAAGAGACTTTGCCGGTGACGATTCTTGGTTCCGCGTGCGATAAGCGAACTGCTTGATGGGTACTATCTGAAACGTGATAGCGAGCGCAAGATCTGCAATCGGGAAAGAAAACCTTGATTTCACAAGCGCAGGGTATAAAGTATCCGTAACAATTCTTTGGGCCATCCATCGGCAACCGACGATTGCGGGAAAACGAAATGCAGAGACTGCGCGAAGGTATAGAGAAATTCAGGCGAGATGATTTTGAGACCCACAGGGACCTTTTCGGAGGATTGAAAGACGGTCAGAATCCGCATACGTTGTTTATCACGTGCTCGGATTCACGTATAGATCCGAATATGATCACAAATGCATTGCCCGGGGAATTATTCGTCATTCGCAACGTTGCTAATATCGTTCCTATGTTCGATGATTCAGTCGAGTATCCAGAAGCATCATCTGCTATCGAATACGCAGTGCTTGAGTTGGGAGTCGACAACATCATCGTTTGTGGCCATTCCCATTGTGGAGGATGCGCCGCCGCCCTCGATCCATCGGGGCATTTGGAGAAACTCCCACGTACAAAAAAGTGGCTGGAAGCGATCGGCCCGGTTAAAGATCGTATCTGTCTCGAGCTTCCCCATGCCACGCCGGAATCTCGAAAAGTGGCGATTGAGCAGGGTAGTGTTGTTGAACAGCTCAAGCGGTTGAGGACCTATCCCTTTATCAGCGACAAAATCGCCGCGGGAAAGCTGAAGATAAGCGGATGGTATTACGTAATTGAAACGGGTGAGGTTTTCATATATGACGATGTATCAAAAGGGTTCAAACTTGGAAACTGAAACCACCCGATTATTCTCGATTGATACGGCTAGGTGAACCAAAAAGTCAGGTAGCATTCATCGATTTGGTTTCGTGCATTTAGCGATCCGCTATGGATGGGGGCATCTCTTGTGAACAAGAATCAAGAATCAATAGGAAATCATTCCAAAGGGCTGGTCGTTATCACAGGTTGTGATTCCGGAATCGGCAAGAGTCTTGTCGAGATTTTGATTCGTGAGGGATACACAGTCGCTCAATCATTCCTGGAGCAGAACCAATTCGAAAATGTACCGAGGGTATATTCAAAGAAAATGGACCTCAGATTACCGGAGGAAGTCGATGATTTTTGTCGGTATGTGCAGGGGCTTTACGAAAAAGGCGAGAGGCTCGAGGCGCTCGTTGTAAATGCGGGTGTCGCGCTTGGCGGTCCAGTCGAAGACTTGCCGTTGACTCTCTATAGGGAGTGTTTTGAGATCAATTACTTCGGTGCGGTCAGAATCGTCCAAGCTTGTATCCCTGAGTTGATACGAAATAAAGGGAAAATCATAGTGAATGGCTCTATGGCCGGTAAATTCGCATTACCATTTCTATCTCCTTATGCCTCTTCGAAATTTGCTTTAGAGGGATTCTGCGACTCTCTGCGCCGGGAGATGAATCCGTTCGGCGTTAAGACCGTTTTGCTTGAACCCGCCGCTGTCGCAACACCGATTTGGAACAAAGCCAAGTCGCAGGATACGTCGTTCATCGAAGAAAAATATCTGAAATCCGTTACGTTTTTCATGAACAAATTCATCGAAGGCGG
>JAAXUU010000045.1 GCA_013335845.1 Actinomycetota bacterium | reverse complement strand
TGCTGGTCGAAGGCGAGACCCCACTGCAGGGCAGCCGGTTTTGCGGAAGCGTACAAACGTGCCGATGCGATGATATCATCGACATCGAGTCCGCATATCTCCGCAGCCCATTCAGGGGTCATATCCTTAACGGATTCTGCCATTTCGTCGAAGCCGGCACACCAGTACTCGACGAACTGACTATCGTAGAGTTCCTCTTTGATGATCACGTTGAGCCAAGCACAGGCAAGTGCGGCATCGGTGCCGGGGCGGAGTTGGAGGTGATACTCGGCGCGCGCACCCCACCAAGTGAGTCGGGGGTCGATGGAGATGATCTTCGAACCCATCTGCACGCACTGGATAAGCCAGTGGCCGATATACCCGTCGGCGTTCGAGGCGAGAGGCTCGTTGCCCCACACGACGATGACTTCCGGAGTCACCCATTCCTCGTTGTTGTAACGATCTTCGTGGCCTTCCGATGCGTCGACGATCGGGAAGTCGCCATAGGGTGCCATTGCACCGCAGATACGCGGCATGTAGCAGGAGAATCCCGTGAAACCGAATGTGGTTATGTTCGGGGTTCTCAAAGCAGCCTGGCCGAAGAAGGGAACTTGCCAGTTGATGTTACGACCGGTACCGTGAACGCAGATAATGGCATTACCGCCATCGGATTCCCAGATTTCACGGACTTTCGCTTCGATGGTGTCGTACGCCTCATCCCAACTGATACGCTCCCACTTGTTTTCTCCGCGCTCACCTGCACGCTTCATGGGGAACTTAAGGCGTTCGGGGCTGTGGACGGACTCTACCAAGTTGAGGCAACGGACGCAGAGTTTACCGTTGGTTACCGGGCTCAGAGGATCTCCTTCGACCTTTTTGAGGTCGCCGTCTTTGGTGTACAACAGGACGCCACATGAGTTGTGACAACCCGGAGGCGAATAGTGGTAGGTGCGGGTAACGGTGTATCCGTCCTCTTCCCACTGGAATTCGCCCTCATGGTACGCCTTGCGGTCGATACCATCTAGAAATTCCTTGTAATCGGCCATGCCTCTCCTTTCAATACTCTCTTGTTCATACTTCCGCGAATATGAATCCGCGTAACTGAAAACATACGGTCGTTGCATGCAAGGACCCCTGCATGTGACGATGAGAGAATTCTAGATGGATTGGCAGGCGTGTCATCAGACATTAGGGCTATGCCCATGCCCGGCGCTCAGTAAATCAGTCTATAGTTTGAGTATGAGATGTAAGAAGGATGGACTGAGACCGACGATACGTGGAGTTAGAGATTTTTGGACTTGGCGTCGAGGTCGATCTTCTCGATGAGATTGATGAGTTCCTGTCGTGAATGCACTTCGGCCTTCTGGTAGATATTGTAGATATGCGCTTTGACCGTGTGATTTGAAACGACGAGCTTCTCTTGTATATAACTCGCGTTTCTACCCTTCGCCAACAGGAAGAGTACTTCCGCTTGACGGGGCGAAAGCCCGTAATTCTGAGCGAATATCTCACAGCGGAGCTTCCAGAGACCTTTTCCTTGCTCCATTGCGAAGGACTCGCCCGGAGGAACGATCGTACCTTCCATACTGGGCAGATCCGCCAAGTCATCGGCTTCCTCGACAGGATAATGACCCTCGAGGACGAACGTGGCGATGATGATGAAGATGAACAGGATTCCCAGCGAAACCGCCATAGCCGTAAGCTGGCCTTTGATATCACTGTTGAAGGCAAGATAACCGACTGCGAAGCCGATGAGAGCCCCTGTCGCATTTCCGATTCTTCCAAGACTGAAGATCCGGATAGGTTGAAGTTCGCAGATGTGGACGTTCTCGGAGATGGCATTGATATTCGTTATGGCCTGAGGGACGAATGCGAGCAGGAGGAATGCCACGCAGGCGAGCTTGCCGGTGGGGCCCAGGAACGCCATCGGGAGGATGCCGACCGTGGCGCACGGGAGGAACAGTTTCAGCTGGACATCCTCGGTAAAACGCTCCTTTCCGCACCCGTCGATGGCCATGCCGATACATGCGGCGATCACGACGACCCCCAATATCAACACTCCGTAGGGCCACATGGGAACCAGCGAGGTGCAATAGAATGCGAATCCGAGGCAGATGCAATTCGCACATGCCGCGGCAAACGATTTCCAAGTGATGAGGCTCCTGCGATCGGATTCCTTCGCAGACACGACCGGGACGCGCTCGGAAACAGATGAGCGTATGCAAAGGAACATCACTGCGGATGCCATCGGCATGATGATCGTCGCGACAAGTGCAGGAACCGGTTGCATATAGGAGACGACGATGAAGATGAATGCCGCCATTCCGAAGCTGGCGGTTGTTGAGAACATGATCGTCTTATGCTCGAGCGACGAAAGGAAATTCGACCAGAGGAGCAGCAGGGATATCCCTCCGAGAGCGGATACCGCCCAGAGCGCTATCTGAACCGAAGCGGAAATCGAAGGGAGCAGAAGACCGATACACGCCAAAGGAGACGCCACGAAAACCACTGCCGCAAGACAGAGAAGGCCTTTCGCAGTCGAGAGGGCATCGGCGATACTCCACGCGATGAGCAGGACGACTATCATAGCCGCAAAGAGGGCGAAACCCGCATAGGGCGTGATGGCGGAACCGAAGAATACCTCGCTGTGGATAATCGGACTGCAAAAGAGCGTTACGAGCCAAGCAAGATAGAGTGAATACCCCGCCGATCCGAAGAATACGTAAAGATTCACCCCAAGAGCGTTGTTGGTGATGAGCGAACGACTTGTATTCGAGAACGAAAAACCAAGATTCATGTTTATCCCTTGGGAAGAACGATGCATGTGCGAAGATTCGGACCTGAGATTCGGTCGGCAACCAGTCTATCATATCACGGTAGGGATTTTTCGATCGCCTCACCCATCTCGAACAGAGCGCAAATCCTCAAGATAATGATAGGTTCGAACTCGATGTATTACTATTGGAGGAATGGGCTGATTGATTGGTTTCTATTGATACGCGTAGGAAAAAAAGTCTGACGGTATGTATACATGCGATTCATACGAGTAAGCCGATTCTACAGAGTATTGTATACTGGTGAAGCGCCCCTATATCCGCCGCGCCAGAGGAGAGATCATGACAAACGAACCGAAACGCTTGCTCAAGGCACTCTATACTATCTTCCTTGCCGTTATGATAGCTCTGTTCTTCGGCTTGGGTATCGACGCATTCTATAAGTCGCCCACACCTCCGGAATATCCTATTTATGCCGAGAAAGCAATCGCGGATGACGACGAAACAGCAAAGGCCGAACAGGCCAAAATCCAAGCGGAGTACGAGGCAGCCTATAACATATATGACGACGCCTCGAAGCTCTACAATCGCAATGTCTCTATTATCATGCTTGTCCTCGCCGTCATCTCACTGGTGGCAAGTCTGATGTTCTCGGGCAAGATGAACGTTCTCCCGGACGGCCTCATGCTCGGGAGCGTATTCAGCCTCATCTACTCCATCATCCGTGGCTTCATGGCCGGTGATTCGGGCTACCGGTTCATCATCGTCACGGTCAGCCTCCTCATCACCGTGAGCATCGGGTATCTCAAGTTCATACGCAAGCCGAAGGAAGCAGAACTATAGGGGTCCCGACCGTCACCTTCTATCAGGATTTCCTCTATGGGCACCGCCGGTGCATCCGCACCGATACTAAAAGTAGAATAATTGAATTAAATATAATTCTATTTATTATTTGACTAATCATTAGAATAAGCATACAGTGAGGTTATCGATTGAGAGAGGAGGAAGACCAGATTGAACATATCAACCGATGCAATCGTATCCAGTACGGATATCATCAAAAATTATAAATTCTGCAGAGAGAAGGCAGAACTTCTCGGGAAGGTGTTTGTTCTAAAGAACAATCAGCCTGATGCCGTGTTATTTTCCGTTAGTGAATATGAGAGGCTTTCGAAGCTTCTCGAATATATCGAAAGTTTAGACGATATAGATATCGATAAAGCCATCGAGTCCTTGCCCTTAGAAGGTAAAAGGAAATCGTACACTATGAACCAGCTGGAAAACGATCTTGAGAGTTCGGCGACATCTGCAAAATGAAGTTAGATATGGTTGCTACCAGTATCGGCAACCTCAGAGCAGAAGGGACTAAGATCATGTTATGGACAATTGTTGCAGTTCTAATTGTTTTATGGCTTCTCGGAATGATAACCTCGACAACTTTCGGCGGAATCATTCATGTACTTCTCGTAATCGCGCTCGTTATCATCGTTATCAGACTCGTACAAGGCAGGAAAGTTCTATAGCAGCTTAAACCAAGGTTTTTAGCCCTGTAAAGGGAGCAGAAAATAGTTCTAATGTTCAGTTTTGCGGTAAACGAAAAGGATTGTGGCAGGCCCGTTCGGCCATGGTTATAACAATCGCTCGGACACTATGCAAACAGGAGGTACGGTTATGAAAAATGCAAAAGATACATTCGAAAGCGCTAAAGATAAGGTCGCAGGAGAAATAAAAGAAGCGGCCGGCAAAGTAACCGGAAATGAAGAACTGGAACTCAAAGGGAAATTGCAATCAGCAACAGCTGACCTCAAACAAGACGTGAAGGATCTCACGAAGAATGTTAAAGAGGGCATTGCTGAAAAAGTAAACGATATGATAGATAAGCAAGAAAAGTAACAGAATCGTCCAACTGTACGTTTGTATCGCGAGGTCTTCCGTTTTCGGGGACTTCGCGATTTTTTGTGTATCGAGTTGAGCCAACAATGCATACGATGTTTCATAAAGCGCCTACATCTAGCATCTGTTATTGTCACTGAGCCATAGGGCAGTATTACAGTTCATCGAAAAGACGTGTATTACCCAGCATTCAAGTCTAAAATGCAACGTATCGCCAACCAGTATGAGGGGCTTACGTTGGAACGCTTTTTTAGAGCAGTGCTCACACATAGAAAGATCGTGTTGACGCTTTTCGTCCTAGCGACGATTGCCGGCGCCCTCTGCATTCCTTTAGTCAACGTCAATTACCAATTCGCAGACTACTTGCCGAAGGATTCCCCTTCCACGATTGCCCTTGAAGAGATGCACACCGCCTTCGACACGAGTATTCCCAATTCGCGGCTCTATGTGAAAGAGATGAGCGTCACCGAGGCGGAAGACCTGGCCGACGATCTTCTCGCTATAGATGGCGTCGACGGTGTGATGTGGTTGGGCGATATCGTCGATACGCGTGTCCCGATCGACATGATCGACGAGAAGACCCTTTCGGGTTGGTATGCGGATGGCGGTTTTCTCTATCAGCTCACCATCGATAGTTCGAAGGCTGTTAAAGCGATTGAAGACGTGCGGGCGGTATGCGCGGCTTTTGAGGAAGTCGACCTTGCCGGAGAAGCGGTCAACACCGCAACCGCCCAAGGTTCATCCAACACAGAGATCCAACTCATCATGGTCATGGCGATTATCGTCGTCTTCGGCCTCTTGCTTCTTACGTCTGAAGCATGGTTCGAACCGGTACTTTTCCTGGCGGTTGTCGGCGTAGCGATCGTCCTCAATATGGGAACCAACATCTTCAAAGGAGAGATCTCCTTCATCACGCAGATGTGTGCTGCGATTTTACAGCTTGCGGTATCCATGGACTACGGAATCGTGATGCTGCACACGTTTCGAGGCTTGAAAGAAGAGGGCTTGGAACCATTCGAGGCGATGGCCCAGGCTATGCGCAAAGCGTTCTCGGTTATCGCGGCTTCGGCAGCAACGACCCTCTTCGGATTCCTGAGCCTCTGCTTCATGGCCTTCCTGATAGGCGTCGATATGGGCCTCGTGCTTGCGAAAGGTATCATATTCAGCTTCGGAACGGTCATGATCTTGCTGCCCGTCCTTATCCTGATTTTCCAGAAGCCTTTGCAGAAGACGATGCACCGCAAACTGCTGCCCTCGTTCGATAGATTCGCTCGTATATGCATCCGCATCGCGATACCCGTGAGCGTCATCGCCGTGCTGAGCATCGTGCCTGCATATCTGGGACAATCCAGAGCCGACTTCACATACGGTGCATCGAGTTTTGTGGAAGAAGGATCCCAACTTTTCAATGAGACCAAAGCCATCGACGAGCTGTTCGGTGCAAGTGAGCAGTGGGTCGTCATGGTTCCCGAGGGTGATTGGGCGGAAGAGACCGCACTTATCGATGACCTCGAAGCCATGCCCCTCGTCACTTCGGTGACGGCATATTCGACCGTCGCAAGTGAGGCAATCCCCACCGCGGTCGTGGGAGAGGAAGAACTTTCACAACTCATTAGTGGAGGATACAGCCGTATTGTGGTATCCACATCCATCAAGGGGGAGGGTGATATCGCATTTTCCCTGGTTGAGGACGTGCGTGCAATCTGTGCCGAGCATTACGGTGACACCTACCACCTCGTCGGTGCATCGGTTACCATCTATGATATGAAGGCCACGGCAAGTGGGGACACCTTGAGGGTCATTCTCGCCTCTATCATCTCGATCGGGCTCGTTTTGCTCGTGATGTTCAGAAGTCTCTCCCTCCCACTTATCTTGCTCTTGGCCATCGAAATTTCCACATGGATAAACCTGGCTATCCCCTACTTCATAGGTAGTTCCATCCAATATATCGGGTATTTGATCGTCTCGGCTATCCAGCTTGGTGCGACTGTAGACTACACGATCATCCTGACGCATGCATACCTCGGCTACCGCAAAGATATGGGGCCGATGGATGCGATCCGCAAGGCGATATCAACCAGCGCCATCACCATACTCACGTCGGGTACCATCCTTACGTTGAGCGGCGTTTTCATCAAAGTCATCTCGAGCAACGGGGTTATCGCAGAGCTCGGATTGCTCATCGGGCGTGGTGCAGGTACCTCGGTGGTCATGACGTTCTTGTTCTTACCCGTTATGCTTGTTGTTTGCGACTGGATCATCAGACACACGACACTTGGTCTCAAGTTATTGAAAAAACCGGAGGGTCATCATGAATAAACACTTGAAAAGAAGCGCAGTCGCGACCCTGTGTTGCCTGTTGATCACCGCGATGCTTCTACCCGCACTCGCTATCGCCACGTCATCAGCATCGGCTGCGGCTGCTTCGGAGACAACAGCAGGGACCACCATACAGACGGCGGCGACTACCGGAACAGCGACCTCCACCGGTAAGGACGAAGTCGTCTATGCGAAACTCGATACGCTTGGGGCGGTCAAAGGCATCTACGTGGTGAACATCTTCACGAACACCGAAGCGGTGCAGGTAACCGACAAAGGCAGATATACGAAGATCACCAACCTCACGACCGATGCAGAGATCACCGAGAACTACGGCACCATCACATTCGATGCCCCTCCCGGACGTTTCTACTATCAAGGCGATTTAGATGCAAGCACTCCGCTACCTTGGAATATCGTGCTCACCTATGAGCTCGATGGTCAGGCGATCGCACCTGCAGACCTAGCCGGTAAATCAGGTGACCTGGAAATCAGCATCGATGTCACTCCTAACGCAGCTGTCGAATCGACCTTCGCCGATAACTACCTCTTGCAGATATCCGGCACATTCCCCGGGGATGTAGTTGGCGACATCACTGCCGAGAACGCCAGCATCGCTGATTCCGGAAGCGATAAAATCGTGAGTTTCATGATGCTCCCCGGCAAGGAGGGTCACTACGTCATCGCAGCTCCGGTCGTTGATTTCGCATTCGATGGCTTCCAGATCGCGGCCGTCCCTGTTTCGTTCGCAATCGAATTCGAGGACGCAGATACTGCCGATTTCACAAGCGGTATCGTCGAGCTCCAAGATGCCATCGCCACGCTCGAAACCGGTGCAACCTCGCTCGAAGAGGGTGCAGCACAGATCGGTTCGGGCATCGCGACCCTTGCTGCGCAGAACTCCACATTGACCAACGGCTCCTCGCTGATCGCCTCGGGAATCGCCGAAGCCGCGAACGGAGCCGGCGCGCTTGATGATTCCACACTCGCGGAACTCGTCCCGGGAGCAGCCCAGTTAGCCTCCGGTTCGACCGCATATATCGGAGGGATCGAACAAGGAATCGCCGATGCGCTGACACAAGCCGGCACCTACGGAGCGCAAGCAGCCCTGGCGCAGGAAGCTTACGCCGCAGCATTGCAGAACGCCTATGCGAAAATACTGGGAGGCGAAGCCGTCACAGCCGATGATCTGGCTGCGATAGATGCGGCAGCCCAGGCTTTGGTGCAGGTGC
>JAAXUU010000266.1 GCA_013335845.1 Actinomycetota bacterium | reverse complement strand
CAAGTCGAGCATCTCGTCGAGGCGTTTGCGTGAGAACGGCGTCTTCTCGCCTGTTCCCTGCACCTCGATGAATTCACCTTTTCCGTTCATAACGAGGTTCATGTCGACCTCCGCGATGGAATCTTCGGAGTAATCGAGGTCGAGCATGAGCTCGCCGTCGACCACACCGACGCTGATGGCGGCAACTTGGTCGAACAGAGGATTGGTCTTGATCTTACCGGCTTTCTTCCATGTTTCGAGAGCGTCATGCAATGCGATCCATGCACCGGTTATGCTTGCGGTACGCGTACCCCCATCAGCTTGGATAACGTCACAGTCAACCGTGATCGTCACTTCCCCACCGAGGCCTTTCATGTTGACCGCAGTACGGAGGGATCGACCGATCAACCGCTGGATTTCATAGGAGCGGCCCTTAGGACCATGCGTCTCGCGTTGTGTACGTGAGGCAGTCGAAGCGGGCAGCATCGAATATTCGGCCGTCACCCAGCCCATGCCACTCCCCTTGCGCCACATACCGACACGCTCCTCGATCGTGGCTGCGCACAATACCCGGGTGTCGCCGAACTCGATCAAGCAGGAGCCGGGGGTGTTCTTAAGGTAATTCCGCGTGACCTTAACCGGTCTCATCTGTGTGTTTTCTCGGTCGAACGACCGCTTTTTTACCATAGTATAGAGTCCTTTCGATGATTTTGGGGTGCTCACAGGTCTTCCCGACGAACAGGGTGAACCATAGCTTCAAGTTGTGACAATGTGACCCTCTCAATAGAGTCGATTGGGTGACCGAATATGCGTGAGCCGAGTAGCGCGAATTCATCCACATTTTCCGCGGTGGTCGCAAACTGATACCTGGGCACACCGGTAGCAAGTTGCTCACGGGCCGATAGTGTCTCGAAAACCTCGCGTGCGGTTTCCTCGGCGCTCGAGATGAGCTTGACATTGTGACCGATGATACTCCCGATAAGAGGCTTCAGCAGTGGGAAATGCGTGCATCCCATAACGAGCGTATCGATCCCGCAACGTTTGATGGGGTCGAGGTAGTCACGTGCGATCTCTTGGAATTCCGGACGGATATACGCTTTGGAGACCGACGCCCAGAAATCCTCCATCAAGCTGGAATCGAGTCGCAAGCCTTCCTCGGCGATATCGACGAACCGTGGGGTCGCGCTGGAGAAAACCGTGATACCCGCATCGAGCGAACGGATCGCCTTCGTGTAGGCTCCGCTTTCGATTGTCGCAACCGTTGCGATAACCCCGACACGCCTGTTCATGGTTGCGTGCACCGCAGCGCGTGCGCCCGGTTCGATAACGCCGATGACCGGAACGTCGAATTCGCGCTGTGCAACCTCAAGCCCCGCTGCGGTCGCCGTATTGCACGCGATCACCATAAGCTTCACGTCGTGGTTACAGAGCCACGTCCCTATCTGCCGTACGAAGGTACGGACCTCCGATAAAGGACGGGGACCGTAAGGGCAGCGTATCGTGTCACCGAAGTAGAGAATGGACTCATGGGGTAACGCTCTCGCTATCTCCCGCGCAACCGTAAGCCCCCCGATACCGGAATCGAATATTCCGATAGCGGCGTCGGTGTAACAGGTCGATTGAGTTTGAGCTATGTCGGTTTTCTCTGGTGTCATAGGGTTAGTATAGCGCAGAATATGCGTCTATGCGTCCAAAGCAGAGCGACAACGAGCAAGCGCGTCGATAATGATCTCGAATTCCTCGAGCGACTTCACGGCTCCGTCATCGCAGATGAGCGTCGGGCCTTTCGAAGCGAGAGCAATCGCGAAGTCCGCCAAGGTTTCTGCGGTCTCTGCCTTCGCCTGGGCGGAAACGAGCCCTCCGAGAGGAACGAGATTCACCTCACGGGCAGCATCGAACAGCTGCTCGGTCTGTTCGAAATCAGGATGCGCTATGTGGACACCCGTATACCCAGCAGAAGCCAATGCAGGGTAATACTCCCTGATGTCACCGTCTGAGTGGAAGATGATCGGGAGCCCGATGGCCCGCGCCTCTTGTGCAAAACGCTCATAGAGCGGGATAAGATGCTCGATAACGAACAAAGGTCCGAGTAAAGGCCCCTTCGAGCCGCACAGGTCGTCACATATGACGAGTGCGTCAGCACCTAATTCCAACGCCATTTCCATAGACTTGGAGATGTAGGAGCAAGTTCGCTCATAAGCTTCCACTCCATCGAGGTGCGCACTTATTCTCTGGGCCTGGTCCCAACCATACATCGAAGCCAATAAACCCAAGGGAGCGCAAAGAGACACATACGCGTCTATCTTGCGTTTCGCGAGGCGATGGCGCACATTGGTGTTCGCGAATGTCTCATAATCGACGAACACGAAAGAGGGAGCGAGCGACTTCGTGATGAGGTCTCTGCCCTCAGCTATAACCCAAGAGAGCCCAAAAGCGGAAGTAGGAAGTTCTGCGTTATCCATGCAACCATCCCTCACTCGAAGAATCGATAGGACCAGCATACACGTCCCAGACGCGATTGACTTCAATTTCCCAAAATGCTCTACAACTTTTCATATTTGAAGGGTCAAAAGCCCGACCCAAACTCTGAGAGGCGAATAGAAAATACCCCTTTCCGGGAATTCCACTATCCTTTCGCACCACAACAGACCCCAGTGAAATACCTCGGTCTCCGTCTTCTATCGTACAGACTTCTTCAAGCATTTGGAAGAGAGCGCTCGAACGTGCCGAGAAGCGCCCATGGAAAACCTCCCGAGAAACATCCCCATAGGTGATGGTCTTTCTCGTGCCGGCACTATCGACCAACAATGCACGCATGCGCGCACGGGCATCCTCCCATTCCTCAAAGGACAATCCCCACGTTGACCGAAATGGATATTTTGGACTCACGGGACTCCTAGCTGACAAATGTCTGTAGTGTTCTATACTACGATAGATGCAAATTGTTTTAGATGGAGAATCGGTAGGTTTCGATATGGGTAGAGTCTGTCTCGTACTGGAAGGCGGGGCGATGCGCGGCAATTTCACAGCCGGCATTCTCGACTATTTCTTAGAATATCA
>JAAXUU010000044.1 GCA_013335845.1 Actinomycetota bacterium | reverse complement strand
CATAGACGACCGAGGGTATACCTGCCAGCAATTGAACGCCCGGCTTTATCAAACGGGCAACCTTCGATGAGGCGAATTGGGATAGGAATATCGCGCAAAGCAAACCGATCGGCACGCCGATCACGACAGCTCCGGCAGTTACATATATACTTCCCACGATCATCGGGAAGATACCGTACAGATCATTCGCAGGCTTCCACTGCAACCCCAACAAGAACTGCGAAAGACCTATTTCCCCGATTGCGGGCAAACCACTTGAAAATAGAAAGATAAAAATCGTGATCACCGCGAGCACAGAAGCGCCCGCGGCAATCATGAAAAGAACCTTTGCGATGAGTTCTTTTGTCTTAATCATGGTCTTTACCCGAGAACTTCTTCCCACTCGGTCACGACTCCGGTGAAGATAGCCTTGACCTGGTCTTTCGTTAGGTCGGTGACGGTCGAATCATTATTCACGATAACCGCGATGCCATCCTTTGCGATAACCAAAGGTGTGAGACCGTTAGCGAGTTCGGAGTCTTTGAGCTCACGGCTTGCCATACCGATTTGGCAAATACCCGATGCGGTTGATTCCATACCCGTGGTGGAATCGCTCTGGTTTATCTCGATTTCAACGTCCGGGTTCAGAGCTTGATAAGCCTCGGAAAGTTTTTCCATGACAGGAGTCACCGACGAAGAACCTGCAACCACGATCTTGCCTGTCGCACCGCTCGCCTTGTAGGCTTCCGCGTCATCATTCACTGCGATATAACCCTCACCCTCGACAACCGCTTGGCCCTCGGTGCTCATGATGTAATCGATGAAATCCTGGGTGGTTGCATCCACCGTACCTTTTGTAGCGATATTGAACGGGCGGGCGATTGTGTAGCTACCGTTCTTGATATTCTCGACAGATGCTTCGGCTCCGTCGATGGCGACCGCTTTGACGGTGTCGTTCAAAGAGCCCAAAGAGATGTACCCGATTGAGTTCGGATCTCCGGCTACCGTGGTCATCATGACCGATGTCGAATTGGTGATCTGTGCGTCGAGCGTCGTGTTGTCCACTTTCTCGCCGGCGGCGTTCTTCTCTTCTACGCCGAACAGTTCGATGAACGCGCCACGTGTGCCCGAGCCGTCTTCACGAGAGCTAACGGTGATCGTGCCGCTCGGAACGGTTGCCGTCGCAGTATCATCGCTCGACCCCCCGCAACCAATCAAGGCGACTGCACTCAAGCATAGAGCACCGACCATCGCCAGTGTGATTATCTTCTGGAATACTTTCACTTCTAATCCTTCTCTCTTCTCGTGTATCGAACGAGCCCTTCTCGTTCGACCTCGTGTCCGCGAAGCTATTTCTCGTTACATAGTTCCCGCCTGTGCCACCGAATCATGAAAAATGGTTGTTCTCATCGGCAGCGTGGGCATAGAACAATAGTAGAAGGTAAGAAGTATGGTGTGGTTGCATCAAAGTGAACTGTCGTGACAGCGATGTTAAATGTGCACTCAGATGCTAACTAGATGTTAAATCATAGCCTGAAGCACTTCAAGGTTCCCCCTAGTCAAACACGTCGTTTTGTAGCAGAGCCGTATACAACGGAACCCCGTACGTCGGTGTCGATGCACGGGGTTCCGTTCGTGGTGCGTTTCAGATGCTACGCATGCTTATCAGCCATGCAGGCACGCTTCTACATGCGGTTAATTCTATGCGCGCTCTTTCTCGAAGTTACTGAACGCGACGGCGATCATCAATTTGATGCGGTTGAGCTGGTTGACCTCGCTCGCTCCGGGATCGTAGTCGACCGGAACGATATTCGAGAACGGATACAAGCGCCTCAACTCCTTTATGACACCCTTCCCACTCACATGGTTCGGTAAGCAAGCGAACGGCTGTGTACAGATGATATTGGGAGCACCCATCTCGATAAGCTCCATCATCTCGGCGGTGAGCAGCCAGCCCTCGCCCATCGTGTTGCACGACGAGAGCACGCGTTCCGCCTTGTCGCGCAGATCGAAGATGTCAGACGGTGGGTCGAAGCGTTTCGAAGCCCTGAGAGCTGCGACCAGGGGCTCGCGCATGTGTTCCACCAGTTTGATGAGGAAGCGCATCAAGTAAGCGTTACTCGTCTTGGTCCCGATGGTCTTCCATTGGTTGATCCCGCCCGTCATCGAGTAGAGGAAGAAATCTATGAGTCCCGGAACGACCGCCTCGCATCCCTCCGCTTCGATCACATCCACGACATCGTTGTTCGCCGTCGGGTGGAACTTGACGAGGATTTCTCCGACAACACCCACTCGCGGTTTGCTGCGATCGTTGGTCAACGGCAGTGCATCGAATTCCTTAACGATAGCGGATACTTCCGATGCGAACCTCGGCAAGGTGTAATCCTTGAGGTTGGCACGGATGTGATCCATCCAGCGTCGATACAGTGCATCCGCCGAGCCCTTCTCTGTTTCGTAGGGGCGCGTACGATAGAGGCACTGCATCATGAGGTCTCCGAAGGCAACGCCATAGACCGCCTCCTTGAGCATGGGAAGCGAGACCTTGAAGCCGGGGTTCTTCTCGCCGAGACGCATGAACGAAAGTGAGATGACGGGGATATGCGAGTAACCGGCATCTTTAAGAGCCTTACGGATGAGGGATATATAGTTTGTGGCACGGCAACCGCCTCCCGTTTGAGAGATGATCACAGCGGTTTTATCGAGGTCGTACTCCCCCGAAGTTACAGCCTTCATGATCTGGCCGGTCGTGAGGATGGAAGGGTAGCAGACATCGTTGTTGACGTACTTCAAGCCGATATCAACCGCACCGTGATCGACCGAAGGCAGTATCTTGAGGTTGTAACCGTGGTCGCGGAATACCTGCTCGATGAATTCAAAATGGATGGGAGCCATCTGGGGCGACAGGATCGTGTACCCCTCCTCCTTCATCTGCTCGGTATAGGCCGGTCTGTGCCAGGCGGAACTCGCCGTCCTGCGATTAGGAGCGAGGTAGGACTTCGAGAGATCGACCGGACATGCTTTGGGGTGATCCTTCGCGGTGCCTTGCTGTGGTAGCATGATCGCAGACGTCGTCCCTCCGACCTCTTCTGCAGCCTTGTCTTTGAGCGCGGCGAGAAGTGAGCGGATCCTGATACGTGCGGCACCGAGGTTGGAGACCTCGTCGATTTTGAGCGTGGTGTAGACCTTGCCGGCATCCTCGAGGATTTCCTTCACCTGGTCGGTCGTGATGGCGTCCAGACCGCATCCGAACGAATTGAGCTGGACTAGGTCGAGGTTGTTACGCGAGGTGACGAACTTCGCCGCGGAATAGAGTCGCGAGTGATACATCCATTGGTCGACGACGCGGATGGGGCGCTCGGGTCGCACGAGGTGTGAGACGCTGTCCTCGGTGAGCACCGCCAGACCGAAGCCGCACAACAACTCCGGAATCGCATGGTTGATCTCGGGATCAACATGGTAGGGCCTACCCGCAAGCACGACACCGTGGGTTCCGGTCTCCTCCATCCAAGCAAGTGTCTTCTCACCTGCTACGTGCATATCGCGCTTGAATTTCTCGTCCTCGAGCCATGCGGCATCCACCGCCTTCTTGAATTCGTCCAAGGAAGGAGCGACGGGAAGGTCTGTGTCCGCCGAAGGATTGTCCACGCTATTCTTCTTGGCGCCAGCCTGATTCAACCATTTATCCGGGCGCTTCTCGACAAGCTCCTCGTAGAGACGCCTGGCGAGCATCCGCTTCTTATCGTACGGCAGGAAGGGGTTGATGAACTCCATATCCTTCGTCTTGAGTTCCTCGACATTGAGCTTGATCGCTTCCGAGTAACTCATGACGATGGGGCAGTTGAAGAAGTTGCTCGCCGTTTCGTCCTCGACGCGCTCCCACTTCACGCAGGGCATGAATATGAAGTCCACATCCTTCGCGATGAGGTCCATGATATGACCATGTGAGAGCTTCGCCGGGTAGCAGACGCTTTCGCTCGGCATGGATTCGATACCCGCCTCGTACGTCTTCTTGCTGCTGTCATCCGACAAGACCACGCGGTAGCCGAGCCTCGTGAAGAACGTGAACCAAAACGGGTAGTTCTCATAGGTATTGAGTGCGCGCGGGATACCCACGGTTCCCCGCGGTGCCTTTTCGATAGGTAGAGGCTCATAACCGAACAGACGCTTGGTCTTGAAGTCGTAGAGATTGGGGATCTCGACGGCCCCAGCCTTGACGCCGGCACCTTTCTCGCAGCGGTTTCCCGTGATGAAGCGGCGATGGCGGCCGGTCTTCTCATCCACACCGAAGTCGTTGATGGTAAGGAGGCATGCGTTCGCGCACCCCTTGCATCGTGTCGTCCTGTGGCTGATCTGCATGTCGTCGAGCTCCTGTGCGTCGAGCAAGGAGGTGTGCACCTCGCTACCGGCCTCTTGAGCCCTCGTACGCGCGAGAAGTGCGGCACCGTAAGCTCCCATGAGTCCCGCGATATCGGGACGGACGACCTCGCGCTCGGACAGGTTCTCGAAGGAACGCAGTATGGCGTCGTTTAGGAAGGTTCCTCCCTGAACGATGATCTTCTCGCCGAGCTCGCGGGGGTCTCGGATCTTGATGACTTTGAAGAGGGCGTTCTTGATGACAGAGTACGAGAGACCGGCCGAGATGTCCCCTACCGTCGCGCCTTCCTTCTGCGCCTGCTTGACGCGTGAGTTCATGAAGACGGTGCAGCGGCTTCCCAGATCGACCGGGCTTTTCGCCGCGATCGCCGTACGGGCGAATTCCTCGATCTCGAGATCGAGTGATTCGGCGAAGGCCTCCACGAAGGAACCGCAACCGGATGAGCACGCTTCATTGAGCATGATATGGTCGATGACCCCGTCCTTCACGCGCAGGCACTTCATATCCTGACCGCCGATATCCAAGATGAACTCGACACCGGGCAGCATCTCCTGTGCGCCGGTGAGATGGGCTACCGTCTCGATTTCGCCGGAATCCGCACGCAAGGCTTCGAGCAGGAGTCCTTCTCCGTAGCCGGTCACTGTCGTGTGTCCGATATATACCAAGGGGTTGGAATCTTCGTCAACGGGAAGGCGTCCGTAGAAATCGGAGAGCATGGAGCGCGCCGCGTTGATGACGTCACCGCGGTTGTTCGCGTACCAGCTCGACAGAATCTCGCCGCCGTGTCCGAGTAGGACCGCTTTGAGCGTCGTCGAACCGGCGTCGATGCCCAGATATGCTTGACCGCGATACTTCGAGAGATCCCCGCGTGGAGCAGTGTCTTTCGCATGACGCTTCTTGAACTCGCTGTAATCCTCGTCCGATTTGAAAAGAGGTTCCAAGCGTACGACTTCGCTACCCTGCGTGGCGCCGAGCGTACGCATCCGGTCCAAGATGACCTCGAGCGTGAGTTCCGGGGCACTCCAGCTTGCGATAGCGGCACCTTTCGCCACGAAGAGGTGGGCGTTGTCGGGCTTGATGATGTTCTCAGGAGCCAGATTGAGGGTTTCCACGAAGCGCTGTTGGAGCTGCGGGAGATATTGCAGTGGTCCACCGAGGAACGCGACATTGCCGCGGATCGGTCTGCCGCAAGCCAGCCCGGAAATCGTCTGGGTGACCACCGATTGGAAGATGGACAAAGCGACGTCCTCTTTTCGAGCGCCCTCATTGAGCAGGGGCTGGACGTCCGTCTTGGCGAACACGCCGCAGCGTGAAGCTATCGGATAGATCATCGTAGCATCCTCCGCCAGCGAATCGAGACCGGCCGCGTCGGTGTTGAGCAACGTGGCCATCTGATCGATGAACGCTCCGGTCCCTCCCGCACAGGTCCCATTCATACGCTGTTCGATACTGTGGTCGAAGTAGATGATCTTCGCGTCTTCCCCACCGAGTTCGATGGCGACATCCGTTTCGGGGATGAAGGCCTCCACAGCCGTCTTGCTCGCGACGACTTCCTGCACGAACGGCAAGTCGAGCCATTGCGAAAGCAGAAGACCACCGCTACCGGTTATCGCTATGGTCATCGGAGCACCTTCGAACTGCGCGGCGGCCTCCGAGATTATTTCCGATATAGTCGCACGTATATCGGCATGATGGCGCCGATATACCGAGAAAACAACCTGCTTCGCGTCGTCGAGCACCGCCAGTTTCACCGTGGTCGATCCGACATCGATACCTATATGGAGCTTAGATGACATACTGCATACCTACCCTATCCAAGATCGTCGGGCGCATTTCAATGGCGTCACCGGGACGCATGAACATGATCGATAATACGATTCTCGCCATTTCCTCGGGATCCTCATTCATCCCCGATTCGAACCAGTGCTCGATGACTCCCAGCTGCGCGCTGGTATAGTACGCCATATAATATTTCGTCAACGGCGTCATATTCTCACGGTACTTCTCGCTTAAAACATTCTCCAGGATATTGCGCGCGATGACTTCTTTGAGACGCGGAGTGAAGCCGGGGTCGCCCTTCGGGCCGATGAGAGCCCTCACGAAACGACCGTTATCGCCGAGGTACCGATAAAGGGCGACGGCGAAAGGCAGGGGCTTATTGTTCACATAGCAGTCGAGAAGCTCCGCCATGCTCATCTCGACCAAGCCGGACTGAATCTCCAGCACGGCTTCTATGAGATCGTTCTCGCTCTGAACCAACAGATCGGTCTTATCTTTATAATGAGCGTAGAATGTACCGCGATTGATATCCGCACGTTCGGTAAGATCGCAAACCGTTATAGCCTCGAAACCCTTATCTTCGATGAGTTCCGCAAGGGCATCACGCAGCATCTTCTTCGTTCGAACGACGCGTCGATCCGCCGTTTTCTTAATCATGTAACCATCCTCAATCATAGACACTTTGGGTGTTAACCAACAGTCTGTTGATTGTAATATGTTCCTACGATAGGACTCAAGTAACGATTCGGCAGCGTCCCCGTCAGTTACCGTGGAGGACGCGTGCCCACCCGTTCTTTCGCGATGGAAAGGGCGAGTTTGATGCGGTTTATCTGATTGGTTTCAGAAACGCCCGAGTCGTAATCGATATACGTGATATTCAAATCCGGATACTTCTTCTTGAGCAACTTCCCGACACCGCGGCCATACACATTGGAAGTCAGGCAACCGAACGTCTGCAGGAATATGATGTCGCGAACGCCGCGCCCATAGAATCCACCCGCTAATTCGAGCAGTGGGGCATTCATTGCCAACACCTCGCTCGAACTCGGGAAGAGCGGGCGGACGCCTTCTTCCAGCAAGAGATCGAAGACGTGGTTATTGAGTTCGGGCGTGAAAAGTAGATTGAAATTCCCGATAACGGCGACATCCGTTGTGGCCCCAAGTTCAGCGGCCCTCCCGTCTACGCGGGTTCGCAGGTCGTCATCCGCCCGAGCCAGTGCTCGCTCGATTGCACGTCTCTCGTCGGCGCTCACGTGGAGTTGTCGATAGATGCCGGGGAATCCCACAATCGACAGCTTAGCAAGTTTCGTCTTGTCCAAACCATCTCGCAGGACGATCTCATTTTCGACGCCGCGGCATTCCGTACACGGTTGGGGAACGAGGATACGCGCACCATTCGCCTCAACGATGCCACCGAGATGCCGTATGACGTTACCGACGAGTGAGACGGTCGAATAGCACAGATCGTTATCGGAGAAACGTAAGCCCGTGTCAGCGCAGGATGCATCGGTCTGAGGCAGGAGATCGATGTGGTATCCGAACGCACGGAGCTCCTCTGCAACATATGTCATATGCTCCGGCGCCATTCCGGGAACGATGAAATGCTCGGTATCGGACACCCCGAGTGTCGGTCGCGGGCTCAAGTCGGGCACTGTGAACGTATCGGTTCTACGCTTGTCGAGCGCAGCGCGTAGTGAACGCAGACGGATGCGGATAGTTGCCAGAGTCACCGAGTTTCAGCCCCGTGTAGAGCTTGCCTTTGCTGCGTAGGATACGACGGGCGGTTTCGATGGCGAGCGGATCGACTCCGCACCCGAACGAATAGAGATGCACGAGTTCGAGCTTGTCATTCTCGGCTACATACTGGCAGATATCATAGAGCTGCGATGGCTGGTACCATTCGTTGGCACAGGCGTCAGGCAAGGGTCGCTCCGGTATGCGGTGCGACAACGAAAGAGGCGAGAATACCTCGAACCCGAGCGTGTTCAACAGCGTGTCGATACCGTGGCTCAAACCGGGATCTACATGGTAGGAATGACAGGCAAGGACGACCCCTTCGATGCCCTCCGCCTCCATCTGTTCGAACGCTTCGTCGGCAGCGACTCGGAGCTTATTCACGAACACGTCCTGTTCGAGCCGGGCCTGCTCAAG
>JAAXUU010000265.1 GCA_013335845.1 Actinomycetota bacterium | reverse complement strand
AAGGACGATCGCGCCGCGCCGCTGCTGGAATCCCGGACCGGCGACCTGCGCGCCACCTTGCCGCTCTTCGAACGCCGTTCGCTGCGCCTGGGCGACGAGGTCGATGCCGCGGCGCGCTATCTCGAGGTGATGCGGCTGCGCCTGGGTGTGGTGGGTTATTGGCTGCCGCTGCCGGTAACGGCCGTTTTCACCGGCAGTGGCCCTTTCAAGATTTGTACCAGAAGGAGAATGAATCATGATTGAGAGAAGAGAATTCTTGAAAGCAGCTATTGGGTGTGTCGGAGGTGCAATGATGCTCGGTGTGCCTGGTGTGGCGTTGGCGCAAGGCAACGTCGAGGGCGAAGCGGCATCGCTGAGTGGGGCACATTTCAATCTCAACATCATCGGTGTTAAAAATGCAAAAAACGCGAACTTCAAATGTGAGAACGGCAATGCAGCGAGTATCTTCGTACTACGTGGCGGCCGGACCCGTTTCTTCGTACACGGAGTAGAAGATGGTTCCTATCAAGTGCTCGATCGCGACGGCACCGACGGATATGTAGGTACGGGTATAGCCGACCCTGGTATCTTACTGCCATTCAACTCTTCCTACCTAGAGGATCACGACCCAGCAACACCTGATGTTTTTGCGGCATCGCCGTGGCGAGTCAACATATACGTACGTATGCTCGGAAAGCCGAACACTTCTACATGGAGTTCCTATACTCCCGGAGTGAATGATAAGACAACCGCGATTTCATTTAATGACGGCGGTTCGAATTGGTACATATGGGACTCTTTCACCCTTACGAAAGATGGAGGCACGAAGTTCAGCCTAGTGACCGACAGTCTACTTTCGGATGAGTATCAGGATATGTTATGGCAGCTCGATGCTTCACTGGATTACAGGATCTGCCAAATGCGCATCTATCTACTCCCTTACACTGCATGACAAGTAGCTATTGAGTAAGCACCTATGCAATTCGCAGCCTGCCCGATAGAATCGCTCTATTGGGATGAACCGCTTCCGATTCCGTCGGGAGCGGTTCTAAATTTTGAACAAAATCTAAAGTAAATTCTCAACCGTTAATACGGATTCCACGTAATCCACCGAGACTCGACATCATATTCTCTGTTATGATGCGAGCTTGGCGTATATCAATATACAGTCGTTTTTTGGACTGCCGGATTTTGAATAGAGAGTTGAATGAAACAGGGCAAACATTCGATGAATTCAGGTTTTGATTCCGAGCTCATCAAGTCTGCGAATACTGCGATAAACGTAGTTTCCAACATGAGTAAAGCGATTACCAAGAAAAGCGAGTCCAATTCAAAGGCCATAGATACGCCAACCGTCCATCCTGTCATAGAGGACGACGCAGCTACACAAAACGATGCAGCCCCCCAAAGTGATGTATCCACCGAAGGTGATTCGTCCTACCCTGTGGCGACGGATGGGAACAAAGGCAAGAAAAGCCACAAATCCCTTTGGATCGCGCTTTGCTGTATCTTTGGAGTACTAGCAGCGGTTTATCTCGGCATGTCTCTATTCTTCATGTCTCATTTCGGTTTCAATACCACAATCAATGATGCAGATTGCTCCTTTAAGACAATTGCCCAAGTCGAAGACATTATCAAAGCCCAGGTTTCTGACTACCGGCTCGAAATTCTTACGAGAGATACCACGCTTGAATACATAGAAGGAACCGACATCGACCTTGTCTATGTATCCGACAATCAAGTTCAAACGCTTCTTGATGAGCAGAGCGAGTTCATGTGGTTTACGCGGCTATTCGGCGAATCAAGCGAACACACGATGCACGCAACCGTCGAATTCGATGAAACGAAGCTCACGGGGATCATCGATAGCCTGAATTTCATGGAGCCTGGTTCCATGGTCGCACCGGTCGACGCTTATCCGGAGTTCAACGGAACGCTCTATGCCGCCCATATGGAGAACCCGGGGACGACGATTGATGCCGATGCCGTCTATGATGCTGTCGGCGAGGCAATCGTCAACACAGCTGATTCACTGGATCTGGACGAAGCGGGATGCTACGTCAACCCGAAGGTGACCTCTGAGACCCAAGAGCTTCTCGATACAATCGCTCTTTACAACACCTATGTACCTTTCACGCTCACCTATACGTTCGGTGAGTCGAAAGAAGTTTTGGACGCGACGACGCTCTTCTCATGGCTGAATATCGAAGGGGACGGCACTGCAAACCTAGATACGGATACTGTAGCCGCGTGGGTTGCAGATTTCGCTTCGCGCCATGACACGGCGGGCACAACGAGAGAGTTCACAACGATCGATGGCGCAACCGCAAGTGTTACCGGCGGAACGTATGGATGGCAAATCGATCAGGAAGCTGAACTTGAAGCTATCAGCGGGATGTTCTCGGATAAACAAAGCCAAACAAGAGAACCCTATTACATATCTACGGCAAGTACGTTCGGTGCCACCGACTGGGGTGTGACCTATATAGAACTGAATCTCTCGAGCCAGCATATGTATTACATCGTGGATGGTGCCATCGTTTTCGAGTCGGACGTGGTAACGGGACTCCCCACAGCCGCGCGAGCAACACCCTCGGGTGTATGGTCGATACTTGAGATGCAACAGAACAGAATCCTACGAGGCCCCCTCAAGGAAGATGGAAGCTACGAATGGGAAGCTCCTGTATCCTATTGGATGCGCGTAACGTGGTCGGGTGTCGGCTTCCACGATGCGACTTGGCAATCCTCATTCGGAGGAAGTCGCTATCTCAATAACGGCTCACATGGATGCATCAATATGCCGTATTACGCAGCACAGGAACTTTATTCATTAGTATCGGTCGGGACACCTGTCGTCATCCATTACTAGAATGTGCCGTAATCGATTTTGTAGAGCTTTGCAACCAATCTATCAAGTAAGAGGGTCGGCACAAGGGGTAAGAGTTTGTAGATCAATGTGTTTTTTGCAATCATATACCTGGCCTTCGGTTTTTCACTGGATATGATTTTCGCAATACTAGAAGCTGCAATCTCAACATCCAATCCTCGATTACCGCCTTCGATGAATTTGTTCATGAAGAACGTAACG
>JAAXUU010000043.1 GCA_013335845.1 Actinomycetota bacterium | reverse complement strand
CCTGCAGTTGCTCGAGGAGCATGTAGGGCAGATATCCTACATCAATGTGCGGGTCGTCGATCGCCCTGCATGGCGTGGCGTCGAGTGACGAAAACGGTACGATTTCATACTCTAGGCGGCATCAGGCATGGCATATTTACCATTTATGTGGAGAAGTTCTTCCGGCAATCGTTTAACCAGCACGTTTTCTAGTACAATACCCTTTTGACAGATGCTACCCACTCATGTAAAAATGTGTTGTTTACCAATTAGCTGTACCACTGGAAGGTTACCTTCTAAAAACGCTCTATTGTAATTGGAGGAAAGATGCCAGAAATAACTGGAGGAGACCACTTAGCCGTCATCAAAGTCGTCGGTGTCGGTGGGGGTGGAACAAACGCCGTTAACAGGATGGTCGAAGCTGGCATCAAGGGCGTCGAATTCATCGCGATAAATACCGATCGGCAAGCTCTGCTCATGTCAGACGCCGATCGGACTGTTCATATAGGTGATAGCCTTACCCGTGGTCTCGGTGCCGGCGCCAATCCTGAGATCGGCTGCCAAGCCGCAGAGGAGTCTCGCTCGGAAATCCGCGATGCCCTTGCCGGGGCGGATATGGTATTCATCACTGCCGGTGAAGGTGGCGGTACGGGTACGGGTGCTGCACCGGTAGTCGCGGAAATCGCTTCCGAGGAGATCGGTGCTCTTACGGTCGGTGTCGTCACGAAGCCGTTCAGCTTCGAAGGCCGCAAGCGCGCATCCCAAGCCGAAGAAGGCATCCGTCTCCTTTCCGAGAAGGTCGATACCCTGATCATCATCCCGAACGATCGCCTACTCGATGTCGTCGAGAAGCGCACTTCGATGCTCGATGCATTCCGCATAGCTGATGATATCCTTCGCCAAGGTACCCAGGGTATCACCGACCTCATAACGATTCCCGGTCTCATCAACCTCGACTTCGCCGACGTTCGCGCCATCATGAAGAATGCCGGTAGCGCCATGATGGGTATCGGCGTCGGCAGCGGCGAGAATCGCGCACTCGATGCTGCGGAGCAAGCCACTTCAAGTAAGTTACTTGATTCTTCGATCACGGGTGCAGATCGCATCCTGGTCTCAATCACGGGCGGCAGCGACCTCACACTCGCCGAAGTCACCGAGGCAATGGACGCTGTGACCGCTAACGCTTCACGCGATGCCAATATCATCATAGGTGCGGTCATCGATGATTCGATGGGCGACCAGATCCGCATCACCGTTATCGCCACCGGATTCTCCGGGCAGAGCCGCCAACCTTCCTTGGGTGGATTCGATGATGAGGTATTCACCTCTCGTCCCGCACCTGCCACCTCCAGGACGTATGGAAACGCGTATGACGATGACGACTATGTCCCCGAGTTCTTAAGGAATCCGGGGTTCTGATTCCCGGTTATGCACACATAGGAACCTCTGCGACCCTCGCCTTGCCGCTTCCGCAGCTAGCGAGGGTCGTCTCTAGGGGAATCGTCTACCTTACCGACCCTGGGCTGTTCGATGGTTCGTCACTTCGCATCGCCTTCTCCGGGAGAAGTGGTGGTGTGAGCGAGGGGCCGTACAGTTCACTCAACCTCGCTACCCACGTGAAAGACGATGAACGATCCGTCGTGCAGAATCGACGGCTCTTTCTGGACGCGCTTTCCCTCGGCGATTTCAGCAGTCGACTCGTCGTCCCCCACCAAGCCCACGGTGATACGGTGATGCAGGTATCGGGGGACTTTGACCGGAATGACGTATCGATCGAACATGAGGCCGATGCGGTCGTTTGCGATGGATTCGATATACCCGTCATGTTGTGCTTCGCTGATTGTGCTCCTGTGATGGTCGTAGCCCCCAGCGGGGCGTTCGCGGTAATCCATGCCGGCTGGCGTGGTGCATTGGCAGGTATAGTCGGCAAGGCCGTCGATGAACTTGCCCGTGTGTCCTCATGTGATCCATCCGGGTTCAATGTCTATATCGGTCCCCATATAGGCCCTTGCTGCTACGAGGTTCCCCAAAAGCGCATCGATGCTTTCGTGGATGCCTATGGTCCCTCATGCGATGCCGGTGATCGTCATCTTTCACTTTCAGCGGCGATTCGTGCCGATGTACAAAGTCATGGCGTCGTTGCTTCCCGTATAGCACAGGCTGATTCCTGCACGGCCGAATCGGTCGGGGAATTCTTCTCATTTCGAGCGGAGAACGGCTTGTGCGGCAGACATGGGGCGCTCGCCTGTCGTATCAAAGGATGAAAAGGTGTTGGATATGTCTCTTGCACAACGATATGAAGATGTGAAGCGCGCTGTCGAAAAGGCGTGCGTACGAGTTGGGCGAAATCCCGGTGAGGTCGTTCTCGTCGCTGTGTCGAAGACGGTCGATAGTGCCGCCGTGCATGAAGCGATTCTTGCGGGTGCCGGTGATTTCGGCGAGAATCGATCGGAAGAGCTGCTCACGAAAGCCGCCGCTTTCCCGGATAAAACCTGGCACTTCATCGGGAATATCCAGTCACGGAAAATCAAAGACATCGTCGGCACCGCCGATTTGATCCATTCGGTCGATAGGACGAGCCTGTTCGATCCGATGCAACGGCGAGCAGCCGAACTTGGTATCAAACAGAGGATCCTTCTCGAGGTGAACGTTTCAGGTGAGGAAACCAAGAGTGGTTTCGCGCCCGATGAGGTGCGGTATGCACTTCAAGTGGTGTCGAATTGTGAGAATTTGGTGGTGTGCGGGCTGATGACGATGGCCCCACAGGGTGCTTTATCGCGCGCTCGGGAAACCTTTAGGGGTCTTAGGGAATTGCGGGATATCCTTATGGAAGAGTTCGGCGATACTATGGATTTGCAGGAATTATCGATGGGAATGTCGGAAGACTTCGAAACCGCCATCGAAGAAGGTGCGACCATCGTCAGAGTCGGGCGGAGTATTTTTAGCGAAGAGAATGCGGATATTTACCGCCGGTAGTATATTTCGGGGTTCTTGTCGTATCATAGGAATCTAAGGTTTCAATGATTTTGACTATCTGTGGTTGGTTTGAACAATCTGTGGTTGATGCCATTGTATGAAATGTTCGAGTATGAAATGTTCGAGGGTAGACGGATTACCGGGAGGTAGTATGGGATTTTTAGACTCGATGAAGTCTCGCCTTGGGTTCGGCGGTGGAGATACGTGGGAAGAGGATTATGACGAATACGAAGAGAGTCGTGAATATGACGACGACTTCGATGACGGCTCTAGACGCAGGGCGCCCCAGCAATTGCAGGGGAGTCAGAGAGCCCAAGTACATACCGGTACGGACACATCGGTTAAATTGGTGTCGCGAAGTGAGCGCCAGCGTAGTGCGTCCGATTACGGCTCCCGCTTCGGCAGAGAGACCGGATACGATACCAATGAGTTCTCGCCTGCCTCGTACAACGAACCGGATTTCCTCAAGAATCGTGGGGAGGCCCCCTCGGTTGCGTCCATGAGACGCACCGGTTCCTCCTATGGCGTGAGTTCACTCGTACCTCTTGACGGCGCCCGCTCCGTCCGCAGCACATCTTCCTATGATAGTGCGGGCAGCCGGTCGAGTTCCGATGCGTCGCGATCGAGCCATACCGCGTCTTCGCTCACGATCGTCGCCCCGACTTCATACAATGAAGCCGAGAAAGTCGCTCGCGCGTTCAAGACGGGTTCCCCCGTCGCTTTATCGCTCGTCAATGCCCGTCCGGAACTCGCGAAAAGGATCTTGGACTTTTCGTTCGGTGTCGCGAGTGCCCTAGGGGGTCGAGTCGAGAAGATCGCCGATAAGGTATTCCTTTTGACCTATAATCCATCCGGTTTGACCGAGAGCGAGCGCAAGCAGCTTTCCGACGCCGGCATACTGCCCTAGGGAGATAGATGAGCAACGAAATCGCCGACAAAGTCGGGCGCTTATTGATAGTCGGTGGCGGGAAGATGGGCGAGGCTATACTTGCAGGCCTTGTCGCCACAGAGGGTTTCGATCCTCGCAACATCATGGTTTCCGATCCATCCGAAGAGAGATGCGCACATTTATCACAGGTGTATGGCATTCCCTGCGTTGATGATCCTATTGGTGTTCTTCCGGTCGACACCCTTGTTTTCGCGGTTAAGCCCCAGGTCATCCGTCCCGTCGTCGAGTCATTCGCACGTGAAGACGCCATCGCCGGCACCCTCGTGATAACCATCGCCGCGGGAGTCACCTGCAAAACCCTTGAGGATATCCTGCCTGCCACCTGCCCGGTGGTTCGCGTCATGCCGAACACCCCACTTGTGAGCGGTTGTGGGATGTCCACGATTTCAAGTGGGAACCGCTGTACCGAGGAGGATGTCGAGTTGGTTCGCGGCATCTTCGCGACCATGGGGGAGGCGATCGTGCTACCCGAAGAGAGCCAAGATGCTTCGTGCGCACTCAACGGTTCGGGTCCTGCCTACTTCTCCTTGTTCGTGGATATACTCGCGCGTGCCGGAGAAAAACATGGGCTTTCCTATGAAGTTGCCAAGATGCTCGCATTGCAGACCATGTTGGGAACCGCACGGATGCTCGTTGAGACCGGACAAGCCCCTGAGACGGTCATCAAGGCGGTTTCGAGCCCCGGGGGTACCACAATCGCAGCACTGGAGGCTTTTGCGGCACACGGGCTTGAGTCGGCGCTTTTCGCAGGAGTCGATGCTGCGGTTTCGCGCTCTAAGGAGCTTTCATAATGGCTATCACGTTTATAAATATCATCAGCTCGGTCGTCGATTTCTACATCCTACTGATTTTCATCTACGTTCTGATGTCATGGTTCCCGCATGGGAAAGGGTTCATGGCGGACCTCTACAGAGTGCTCGCATCGTTGTGCGAACCTTTTCTGGGTCTGTTCAGAAAGTTCATCCCATCCCTCGGGGGGATAGATATCACGCCTATAATCGCAGTTGTCGTGCTACAACTACTTGTACAACTACTTGTACGTATTATAATTTAATCAAAATGTATTCTTTTTCTGGTAAGATTACCGTATAGACAGTTTCAAAAGGTCGATAAGACAGGAAGGATTCTCATGACCATAACAGCCAAGGATATCCAAGAGCAGGGATTCGAACATTCACGCCGCGGTTACGACGTCGAGGAAGTCGATGTCTTCCTTGAGCGCATCGCCAGCGAGGTCGACCTTCTTATGCGTCAAAACCAAGAACTCCGTATGCGCCTGGCGGAAATGAACGATCAACCGACCGCCGTGATGGCTCCGGTGGACAACTCGGAAATCGAGGCGTACAGGAAGAAGATCGATTTCCTCGAAGAGAAGCTCGCTGAGAAAGGCGAAGACGCCGCGACGATCAGCGCCGCTATCATCTCTGCGCAGAAAAGTGCCGACGGGATCCGTTCCGAGGCGAAACGGGAAGGCGAGAAAATCTATCGCGAGGCGGAAGCCAAGGCGCGTGAGATTATCCGTGAGGCTCTGACCAACAAGCAGCAGGTGCTCGCCGAACTCGAGCGTCTGCGCGATGCCCGCACGCAATTCAAAGGTGAATATCTGGCGATGATCGAGCGATTCGGGTCGTTGGGTGACCAGGAGTTCGCGAAATTCGAATCTGAGGTTGCGGAAGAAGAACGCACGAAGGTCGAGACGGTCGATGTGGAAGAAGGGGATGTCGCTGCGGTTTTGGGTGCTTCTCGTGCGGCGGTAGCCAACTCGTCCGCGAAAACGACCAGCCCTGCTTCGTACCAGAGCAAGTACGCTTCGGCTGCCGATTCGACGGCGAAAGCCTCCGCGATCTCGAACTTCGGCGATACGGATGAATTCGATATCGAGGAGATCGATTAGGTCGACTGGACCGATCGATGTACGAACCGCGCTTTATTCCGCTGCCGTCTGATTCATAGGCGGCAGCGTGCTATATCCGGCATCGGTTTCTTGAGGGAGGTGCTATGAGGATCTGTGTAGTGGTGACGCCCAAGGCCGGAAAGGACGGGATCGTCGGATGGAAGGAAGACGCATCCGGGGTACGCGAGCTCGCAGTCCGCGTGACTGCGGCCCCCGAAGGAGGTAAGGCGACCAAGGAAGTATGTAAGCTGGTTGCCGCATCCGCGCATCTGCCCAAAAGCGGGGTCACGTGTGTCCGGGGGGATATTTCTCGGCACAAGCAACTGGATTTGGATTGTTCGCAAGAGTATTTCGACGCGTGGATTGCGCGGTTCGATGATAGGTTGGAGTGAGCCTGTAAGCCGGGTTCTGTCGAGTACAATCATTTATCTACGGATGACGTCACCGTCATTCTTTAGCAGACAACCCGAGTGCGGACCGGACCAGCCCATAGCACTCCTATTTGCCCTTGCTCCGGATGGGGTTTACCAAGCCGCCTCGTTACCGAGACGCTGGTGCGCTCTTACCGCACCGTTTCAGCTTTTCCCCTGTTGCCAGGGGAGTTTTCTTTTCTGTGGCACTGATCCGTCGGGTCGCCCCGCCCAGCCGTTAGCTGGCATCCTGTCCTGTGGAGCCCGGACTTTCCTCACCGTGCTCTCGCACGCCGCGATTGTACGGCTCACTCCAAGGTTAAGTATAACAGATTTTCCGACTCCATGGTCCCGATAGATGATGCCGATGGCGTGCACTGAAGCTCGAAATCTTCTACGGACGTGAAATCTTCGATTGACGTGAAGTTTTCTTTCCTCCATTACCGACCGTCGGCAGAAGTCGCAGGGATTCTCAGTCGACAACCGCGTGTTTTGGAGTAGAATTCCCCGCTAATCGAATAATAAGTACTAGCTGTGAAGAGGAATAGTAAAGGCCAATCTTCGTATAGAGAGCCGGGGTGTGGTGGAACCCGGTCGTAGACGTCTTGAAACCCGCCTTGGAGCTATTCGGCTAAACGTCGTGTTGTGCGTGGGAATGATCTTCAGACAACACATGATCTATAGGCCGAATCGGTGACAACCGTTATCTTGTCGTACGAGTGAACACCGTCGCAGGTGTTTCATTCCGAACATCGCTTGTTACCTAGGAAATGTCGACTTTCGCATTTCCGCAAGGGCACCCGATATTCATACCACAAACTCGTGCGGCTATCCCGGTGGTCCATCGGTTCGATAAGATGGAAGGGTAGGCATGCAGTATCGTAGCGATAATATCAAAAAAGGCCTTTCTCGGGCTCCGCATCGTAGTCTCCTTAAAGCCGATGGCTTCATCGACGAGGAACTCGAACGTCCCCTTATAGCCGTTATATGCTCCCAGAACGAGATAGTTCCCGGGCATATCCATCTCCAGCAAGTTGCCGATGCTGTTAAAGCCGGCATCCGGATGGCCGGAGGAACTCCGGTCCAGATGACCACCATCGCTATCTGCGACGGTATCGCCATGAATCATGAGGGCATGCACTATTCACTGGTTTCCCGCGAGGTTATCGCGGACTCCGTCGAGTGCGCCGTCCAAGGACATTCCTTCGACGCGATGGTCCTTATCCCCAGTTGTGACAAAGTAGTCCCCGGAATGCTTATCGCCGCATGTCGTCTCGACATCCCCGCGATCGTCGTATCCGGCGGCCCGATGCTCGCCGGCCGAGACAAATGCGGTAATCAGACCGATCTCAACACTCTGTTCGACGCCGTAGGTCAGGTCACCGCGGGCACTATGACTACGGACGAACTCGATTTCCTCGAGGAGACCGCCTGTCCCACCTGTGGCTCTTGCTCGGGATTGTTCACGGCGAATTCGATGAACTGTCTCACCGAGGCTATCGGTATAGCGCTTCCCGGCAACGGAACCGTTCCCGCTGTATATTCGGAGCGTATCCGCCTTGCGAAGAAGACCGGTATGAGGATCATGGACTTACTCGAGAGCGGCACCACCGCCCGCAAGATCATATCACCGGCCGGAATCGCGAATGCGATGGAACTCGATATGGCGTTCGGGGGTTCGAGCAACACGGTCTTGCATCTGACCGCGATAGCCGCTGCGGCGGGTTGCCCCGTGACGCTCGATGACTGGCAGGAAGCATCTTCGCGCACCCCGAACCTCGTCCGCATCGCACCCGCGAGCAACCTGCATATCGAAGACCTCTATGCTGTAGGGGGAATCCCCGTCATTCTCCATGAACTCGATCGTATCGGATTGCTCGATCGCGATGCGATGACCTGCCATGGGACGATGGGTGAATTCCTCGAAACCTGTGATGGACCTGACGGGGTGGTAGTACGTTCGGTCGAGAACGCCTACTCCGCACAAGGGGGACTTCGCATCATGCGCGGCAATATCGCTCCTGACGGTGCCGTCGTCAAGCAGGCTGCCGTCGCTCCCGAAATGCGTCAGCATACCGGTCCCGCGCGCGTCTTCGATTCCGAGGAGTCAGCGGTTGAGG
>JAAXUU010000264.1 GCA_013335845.1 Actinomycetota bacterium | reverse complement strand
AGCAGCCCCTCGCCGTTCGAACTGGATTTACAGTTGGAGTTGGAACTAGATTTCGCGTTGAACCGTTTCGGCCATGATGAAGCCGTATGTCATTGCACAGTCAAACCCGTATCCGTATCTGTTGCCGTCCTTCTCTTCGATGGAGCCGGCAACGTCGCCTGCTGCGTAGAGACCGGGGATCGCAGAGCCGGATTCGGACATTACATGACCGCGGGGATCGATAGTGATACCGCCGGTTGTGAGATAGAAGGTGGGCATGCACTCGATAACCCAGACACCCTCATTCTCATTGAGGTAGGGTAGGTTCTTGCGACCGAACGCGTTTTCCGTTCCTGCAAGCGCACAATCGTTGTGGGTGTCGAACGTCGCACGCAAGTTCGGGGCGTTGAGTGCTTCGGCGGCTTCATCGACGGTGTTGTAGTGCACGACATCACCACGGCTGAAGAGGCAGCGGTAGTCGTCAGAGGCCCATTTGTCATTCTTTTCCAGCGTGATGGAACCTTCCTTGTCGGTGACGTGGAAGAAGCGACCACCGTTGCCGGAATCAAGGATCGCTTGTCCGAGTGCAACGTGGGACAAGTTTCCTTTGCCGAATTCGTCGCCGGTTGAGTTCACCATGATGCCGGGAGCGAAGCTATTCAAGAACGCGACCTCGAAACGGGTCCCGGCTTGGGGGCTCGTCGAGTTGAACGCGCCGAGTTCGCGACCCATACATTCGAGAGCGGCGCCGGCTTTTTGACCCAAGACGATACCGTCGCCGGTCGAACCGGGCGCGCAGTTGAAATTGAACTCAGCATAATCAGGGTAGTACTGCTTGATCATTTCCGTATTATTCGCAAAACCACCGGAGGTGAGGCAGACTGCTTTGGCCGTGACGGTCCATGTGCTTCCGTCCTTACCCTCAGCCTTCACACCCGTGACGGTTCCATCTGCACCTTGGATGAGTTCGGTCACTTTCGTGGCATACACGAGCTGCCCGCCAAGGGCTACGATCCGGTCGGCCATGAACTGTACCGCATGTCCGGAACCACCCATATAGGAGCCGGGTGAGAGAAACGCCGTGGTCCCATAACTGGTGCCCATGGTCATGAAGCCGACGCCGATCGTGTGCATCCAGTTCACGAGTTGAGGAGAGTACTGATACAGATTGGTCTGATAGGGGATGGCACCGCTGAAACGATCGAATTCCGGGCGTAGCATCGTTTTTACAACCTCGATGTATTTGTCGAGGTTCATAGCGGGCGTATCGTCGAATCGGCCGAGGCTGTAGTTCTTCTGGATATCGGAGCCGGGAGCCACGATACCGGAGTATGTCATCGCCATGGAGCCACCGGCGATATCCTGCTTCTCGAATACGATGACTTTCTTTCCGGCTTCGAGCAAGCGTACTGCTCCGATGAGTCCTGCAGTGCCGGCACCCATGAACACCGCGTCGACTTCCTCGGTATGGGCGGTTCCACCCGTCGGTGCTACGGTGCCCTTCTTGAAGTCATCCGGTTTTCCACCGGCATTCGTGATGGCATCTTCAATAGCGCTTTTCACGGCATACGAAGTCATGGTCGCTCCGCTCACGGCGTCGACGTCGAGGTTTCCTGAATCGAAGACTCGCTTGGCCATGATAGGTCCGGCGATTGATCCCACACCGATGGTGTCGTCGTTGCGGACGATTTTCACTGAAGTGAGCGCGCCGCCTGCAACAATGATTTCAACGGTGAGATAGTCGCGGTGTCCCATTGCGCGACCGATCCATTTGCCGTCAGTGAACGTTTCGGGAAGCTTCTTTTCAGCAGGCGCTTCGGTTGACTCCGTTTCAGTTGTTTTGGGTGAGGCGCAACCGGCCAATCCCCCCAGTGCGGCGATTGTTCCAACTGCCAAACTGCTTTTGATGAAGTTCCTTCGGTTGAGTTCCATACTACCTCCTTGATAACGCACGTTTATCATATTCGGGTGTGCGACATCCCGCAGATAGTATGTGTTTTGAGGATGGGGCATGTCGTGACCGATAATCGGTTGTGATTGGAATTCGACGTCAAATCACTCACTGATTATCGGTGATTTTCTCATATGAAGCTTTTATCACACGACGTTTCACGCCTATGAAGGCTGAGTGTTTTAGTGGGTGGTGTACAATATGGCAGGGAAGGAGTTAAATGGGGATGAGATCAACGACATTGTTGTGCGCTCTCGGTTTCGGCCTGTATCGAGCGGCGGCATCGTATTTTTATAACACCGCGATGGGAACGGTTCCATCGGGAGTCGGTTTCGTGTCCACGCTCGAATTCGTCCTAGCTTTGAATTTCACATCGCTTCTTGTAGCGCTCGTTGTACTCTTGATGCTGCGCAAGGGATTGTTGCGTGCGCGGGGTATCTCGCAGATTCCGGCGTTGGCGGCTGTGATCCTCGGTCTTGCGCTCAATTCGACTGGAGTCCTTTCGTCGTTTCCCCAGGTATTATCAATGGCTGTTTCCGGGGTATTGTGCGGAGTCGCATTGATGTTATTGAGTGCTGTGTGGCTTGAGGTGTTTGTCGCTCAATCCGACCCGATACATGCACTTGTACAGATCGTAGCCGGCTTTGTGATCTATGGATTCTTATATATCGGCTTATCTTTGCTACCGACGAATATCGCCATTATCTTCGCACTTTGTGCTCTTATCGTTTCGTCCTTCATCGTGGTCATGCTTCGTCGTGCGTTTCCTGCGTCGATGGAACAAAGGAGACCCGAAAAAAGTATGCTTCGCACCGACTCCCTTTCGGTATTCATCAACTTCTTCGTGCTGGTAGGTGTTGTCGGGATTTTGCATACCTCGGTGCTCGGATCCTCTTCAGAGCATATTGTCGGTGCCGTATCTATGAGGGGTTCTATACTGGCAGCGACTGCTATAGTCGTGCTTATCGCGATTCTCCTGGGTCAGAAGATCAACCCGACAACCGTCTACAAGGTCTGTTTCTCATGTGTCATAGTTATCTTCTCATTGCTACCGTTTTTCGGTGGTGCGTTCGGTCCGTTCACCGGCACGCTCATAATCATATGCTACAACGTATGCGGTATGGTTTTCTTTCTATTCCTCGT
>JAAXUU010000263.1 GCA_013335845.1 Actinomycetota bacterium | reverse complement strand
GGTGCGGCAAGCCCCCAGCCCCAGCATTCTGCCTTCCCTTTAAAACGACTCCTCCCCTATTTTGCCACCGTGTTCTTTTTCGGATTCTTCTGAGGGATTGTCACAGGCTTCAATAACACGCAGGATATCGCCGGGTCCCCGCTTGTCTGGGCCGCGGGTATGAGCACCATGGGCACGCTTCTCTTATTGACGGCATTGTTCATACGCGATTTCACCCTCGACAGGTTATCGAGGGTTCTGATTCCGCTGCTGATCATCTTCGCTCTGCTGGTTCCGGTCCTTTTCCATAGCTACGCCGATATCGTCTTCATCTTGCTATGCAGCGGTTATGTATATGCGCGGGTGTTCTACACCGTGGCGTACGTCTCGATAGCACAGACGAAAACGATACCCGTGCTGCCCTTGGTGGCTCTCGCAATCGCCGCGGATTCATTCGGTGTTATCGCCGGCGAGGTGTTCTGCATCACCGCTCTTCGCGGAGAGCTTTCCCCTCAAACCATGTACATAATCACGTCTGTGGTGATCGGCCTCATAATCCTCACGGGATCGTTCTTCCTGCGTGAGAAGAACATCGTGTCTCTATGGGGCTTGCGGAAACTCGACTATTCCGATGAGATCATCGAGAAGAAATGCTTGATGATCGCGCTCGATCACAACCTTACGCTTCGAGAGACCCAGATAACCGTCAGCCTGGCAAAGGGACTGACCGCCGAAACTATAGCCCAGGAGCTCGGGGTTTCTTTGGCGACTGTTCGCACGCACACTCGGAACATCTACTCAAAGATGGATATCCATTCCCAGCCCGAACTGATCAGGATGATAGTCTTCACCGAGCCAACATCGAAGCTGGTCTAACATTAGAGAACTAAATATAGTGGCAAGCCCCCTACCTGCTGTTTTGAGGCTCTAATCAAAATTCGGTAGTCGAAAACCGCCCGGCTCCTTAGTATTCGGTATGTTCTACCGATTCCCATCGTGCTTTTCTTATCCCTGAGCATGGTTGTGTACGTCATGACTAATTGGGAGGAAATATGAGCACAGATTTGACGAGAAGGACATTCCTTGGAGGAGGGGCACTTGCTGCGGCAGTGGCTATCGGTTCCGGGGCCTTCTCACTAGCAGGCTGTTCCGCCGAAAAAACAACTGCAGGCGCAACAGGAAGCAGTGGGAATAGCAGCGGAAGCGCGGGCTATGAAACGATCAACACCGACGTCGTCGTTGTCGGGGCCGGTGGCGCCGGGGTTCAAGCGGCGATAAGTGCGAAAGCCGAAGGTGCCGAGGTCATCATCATCGACAAGAAGCAGTGGGGTCACTGCGGTAACAGCGGTCTCCATTACAGCGGAAGAATGACCAGCAGTGACTTCGGGATCGAAGGCGACAACGTCGACGTGAACCTTGAGGATGCTTGCATTCAGGGTTGCTACATAGTAGACCAGGCTCTGGGCCGCGAGGTTCTGGAAGCCTATGCGGAAGATAGAGTCACGCTCGTCTCCGAGAACTACGGTGACCTGCATTTCCGCGATTACACGAATGGTAAGCCGTTGGTTGGAAAGAGCTCGAACAGACCGCGCGTTTGGCCGGGATTCAAGCTTAACAACATGGCGTACAAAGCGTTGGCGAACGGCGTCATGGTTATGGATTACTGCACGATGACCAAAATCGTAACCGACGCCGAGAATCGCGTTGTAGGTGTGACGGCTCTGGACTTCAGGACCGGCAGATTCTATTTGATTCGCGCGAAGTCCGTCGTTCTCGCAACCGGCGGAGATTGCGGTCTCTGGGGCGCCGCGTCGGTTGCCTCGAGATACGGCGGAGGCTGTGAGAATCTCGTAGGTGACGGACAAGCTCTGGCGGCTCCTCTCGGCGTGAAATTCCGCGACCTGGAATTCAGAGCGCTCTACGCGAACTTCGGGATCATCAACCCGACGGGAATCAGTAACTTCGGTTGTGCTTGGTGCTCGGACTTCGCCAATTTCAAGGATAACGATGGCAACCAGTATCTCAAGGCAGCCGTCGACGCCGGCGAGAAAGTCACCGTAAGAAAATCAGTATACGAATGGTACAAAGTCGCCGAAGAAGGAAAGGCTTCACCCCATGGAGGCATCTTCGCACCTGCCGACACGTATCTCGTGGGAACGGGCGGCGGTATTTCCAAGCAGGGCTTCTCTTCAGACGCCTACGACCAGCTGAAACTGACGTGGGAGCGCGCTGGCGTCGATCTGTCGAACCTCGAAGCCGCACCGCAACAGATCTATGATTACGGCGGAATCATCACGAACATCAACGGAGAAACCGGCGTCGATGGGCTCTATGCTGCGGGTGAAGTTGCCATGCACTCGGGTGCGGGGTACGGAGCGATGCGCATGTTCTCGTCCGCGCTTGTCATGGGGAAGCGGGCAGGTTCTGCGGCTGCCTCCCGCGCAAAAGACATGGACATGCCCACTATCGTTTGGGATCAAGTGACCGCAGAGTGCGAACGCGTCTATGGATTCCTCGAGAACGACCCCTCCACGAAAGTACGGCCGCATGAACTCAAGCACAAGGTGCAGGATTCCGCGTGGAAAGGCTCCGGCGCATTGCGCAGCGAAAAGCGTTGCACCGAGGCACTCGCAGAGTTCGACGCAGAAGAATCAGAGCTTGAGAATCTCTACATTCAGGACAAGAGTAGGATCTGTAATCTCGAATGGATGGAAGCTCTGGCGATCAAGAACATGATCACCATGGCGAAAATGGACACGCTGGCTTCTCTGGAAAGAAAAGAAAGCCGCGGAACACACCTTCGCAACGAATATCCCGAGATGAACAACGACGAGTGGGTCAAGAATGTTTGCATCCAGCTGGAAGGCGACGAGTTCGTGGTCACTGTCGAAGATGTGAATATCGTCGACTTCAAGCCCGAACCCGGCAAGTTCCCCCTTGGCGGAGGCACTCTCGAAGCGTTTTAAGACTCGTTCTGAAGTTGCTTCAGAAGTTGCTTAATAAGAGAGCGACCCAAAAAGGTACATGCGTGTTTACCAACGATTTTAGGAGATGAGATGTCAACAATAAAAGCGAAAGTCTTTAGATATGACCCAAG
>JAAXUU010000262.1 GCA_013335845.1 Actinomycetota bacterium | reverse complement strand
CAATGGTGGGTCATGCCTGCTTGATGGACCGTCTCACCATTGATGAGGAACGGCTTGAAGCGGCACGTTACCAAGGCATTCACTTCGACAGAACCGCGGTTGTTGAACACGCGGACCATGTCGCCGTTCGCGATGCCCTTTTCAGCTGCAAGTTCCTCGGAAAGCTCGATGAACTGCGCCGGTTGGGCTTCTACGAGTGCCGGGCAATTACGCGTCTGAGTACCGGTCTGCCAATGTTCGACGACGCTGTACGTGGTGACGGCAATAGGATATTGCTCTCTGTCTCCTCGTTTGACGGACTCGTAGTCTGCGAACATGATGCAAGGTGAGTTCTGAGACCCGTTCATGATATTGTCGGTAGGCGACTCGAACGGCTCGTAGTGCTCAGGCATAGGCGCATCGGCAAGCGTGCTGCAGACGAGGCGGGCGTTTTGCTCCCACGCCATCATGAACGCCTTGTTGTTGGGAGGAATGGGCGTCTTGGTACCATCTGCTGCCGTGGTGCTGTAGCCGAAGTCAGGCACGTCGTAATTATCCCACGCGGTACCCGTCCATTCGACAAGCTTGCGCTCGGGGTTCCAAGGCTTGCCCTTCATATCGGCGGAAGCACGGTTGTAAAGGATGCGGCGGTTCAACGGCCAAGCGAATGACCAACCGGAATACAGACCGAGACCGCTCGGGTCATCAAGACTACGGGCACCTACAGGCTGAGCAGCCGGGTTGAGCTTCTCGGCTTCATTGTTGTAGAAACCGCTGTAAATCCAAATGGCACAGGACGTGGAACCGTCGGCTTTGAGGGAAGTGAAATTGTTGAGAAGCTCGCCTGTGGCGGACTTGTAGCCGTTCAAAGCCCAAGAAACCGCACGGGGATCGACCTTGTCATCCACATAATAATCCCACTTGGCGTTGAGGATCGGCTCAGGGCAGATGCCTTCTTCTTCCTCATAGAGCTCGACGATCTTGGTCCAAACCAAGTCGCAGATCTCATAGTCGGGCTTCGCTTCGCCGACAGGCTCGACAGCCTTATAGCGCCATTGCATCCAACGACCGGAGTTCAGAATGGTACCTGACTTCTCGTAGATGAGAGCGGCCGGGAGGAAATAGACCGTGGTGTTGATTTCGGCCGGATCGAGGTCGGGAGCTCTCCAGAAACAGGAGGATTCGGTTTCGAACCAGTCAGCTACAACGAGCCAATCGAGCTTTGCCATGGCTTTACGCGCAAAGGACGCGTTGGGCGTCGAGTTCGCCGGATTCTGGCCCCAGAGCCAGTAACCCTTGATCATTCCCGAGTCCATGTGCTCGAAGGTGGAGATGGTAGTGAGATCGATGCCGCTGCCGAGCTTCGGCAACCAATCATAACCGAAGTCATTGGCCTCGGTAGCATTTTCTCCCCACCACTCTTTGAGGGCGCTTATGAAGAACTTCGGCTTGTTGGTGTAATACCCATCGCCGGTGGTCTCATGCTCGAGCCATTCACGCAGACTCGGATGTTTCTTCACCGTCGGCCACTTGAGGTAACCGGGGAACTCGCCGACAAGCAAAGCCATGTCGGTCGCACCCTGTACGTTAGGCTCTCCACGCATGGCATTGACGCCACCGCCGGCAATACCGGCATTGCCGAGAAGCAGTTGTATGAGGCTCATCGCACGACAGTTCTGAGCGCCATAGTGATGCTGCGTTTGACCGAGAGCGTAGAGAATGGTGCCCGACTTCTCGGGAGCGCCCGTTGCCGCAAAGGTAGAGTACACGAGCTCGAGGGTCTCTTTGTCCATACCGCAGATACTGCAGACCGTATCCATGTCATAACGTGAGTAGTGCTTCTTGAAAACCTGGAATACGCATTGAGGATCCTGAAGAGTCATATCCTTGGCAGGAATCTGCTTCACAGGAGGCGTGAACTCAGGGACACCGCTGGCGGTGACCCAGGAGAACGTCCCCGTTGCGGAGGTATCCCACGTGGATGTGCTTGCAATCTGGTAACCCCATGACGTGGTGTCGTACTTATGGGTTGCTTCATTCCAACCGGAGAATTGACCCGTCTCGACATCGAAGTCGAAAGCAGGATCGAGCAGATAGGACGCGTTCGTATAATTCGTCACATATTCATGCTGCCACAGATCATTCTCGATGATGTAGTTGAGAAGGCCGCCGTAGAAAGCGATGTCGGTACCGGAACGAATGGGGCAGTAGATATCGGCACAGGCAGCTGAGCGAGTATAGCGAGGGTCGACGACGATCCATGTTGCACCCTTGTCGAGAGCCTTCTGTACCCACTTCGCGCTGACAGGATGGTTTTCGACATTGTTGGAACCGGATGTCAAAATCACATCGGCGTTTTGGTAGTCGCAATAATGGCCCGTCATAGAGCCGCGACCGAACGTGTTGCCAAGACCGGCAACTGTTGGGGAGTGTCAAACTCGAGCTTGGTTATCGATGGCAACGATACCAAGCGATCTCATCATTTTGAGGATGAGATATTCTTCTTCACTGTTTTGTTGTGAACCACCGAGGCTTGCCATGCCGGTGCAGCGATTCACGGTGAGGCCGTCTTCGGTCTCGATGAAATTCTGGTCACGCGTGTCTTTGGCTTTACGCGCGATTTCCTCGATAGCGTCATCCCATGAGATGTCTTCCCACTCGGAAGCACCGGGGCGACGCACCTTCGGTGTCGTGATGCGGTTGGGATTGTGAATAACCTCACCCGTTTGATCGTCGACGACATTGCGCAACTGGAACATACTCGCTCCCTTTGCACACAAACCACCTTGGTTGATGGGATGATCGGTATCACCCTCAAGGTTGATAAGTTCGCCATCGCGTACAGAACAGATGGAACCACAGCCGCCCGAACAGTAACAACAGATATTCGTATACTCTTCGGTGTTGACCAGTTTCCAATCCTGTTCCGAAGCGAGAGCAAACGTGGTCGACTGAGAAGTCAATCCAAAAGCCATGCTGGTTGCAAGAGCTGCACCAGATGCTTTGAGAAATCCTCTTCGCGTCATTTCCATACGCACTCCCTTCCCTTCTGAAAACAGTTTTGACAATTCCAAGCTTTTGCTTGGCAGCTCTGATTACCTTT
>JAAXUU010000261.1:1209-3083 GCA_013335845.1 Actinomycetota bacterium | reverse complement strand
CGTGTGCTCTTCCGATCTCAGAACCATGATCATCGTCGGAATCATCACCTACATAATCTCGTGTATGGGGGCATATTTCATATCTTCCATCTGGCACATATTCATCCTGGGCGCGATGATTGGTTCTGCGCAGGGGGGTATCCAAGCTTTGAGTAGGTCGTATTATGCGAAGCTCATTCCAAAAGAGAGATCGAACGAGTTTTTCGGCTTTTACAACATATTCGGCAAGTTCGCTGCGATTCTGGGACCGGGCATGATGGCGCTAACGGCGACACTGACGGGAAACCCCAATCTCAGTATTTTGGCGATCATCCCTCTTTTCATCGTCGGCCTTGTTGTATTCCTGACTTTACCGAAAGAACCCGTCGAAAGCATGTAGGCCGGAGAATTTCAGCGGGAACCTCCTAAAACTCTAAACGCTGCACCGAAATCATCCCTGCGGAGATTAAATCCATGTTAACTTAGCGCTCTGTACCCCTGTTGGCGTTTGTCGCGCGATGATCGATATGCTACATTGAGTCGGTAATCGAATCGAATACTGATGATGACAAAGGCGTTATCCGAATACCATTGGATAGCGCCTTTGTGTTTTCAGGACGACGAGTACCGGTGGTCATCACCCGGTGTTCCACCGAACTAACGAGAATAAAGGAGTGAGTGAAATGGAAAAACCGAATCATCATATCTTCGTATGCGGCAGTGCAAGACTGGCAGGAGAAAACAAAGGGCTGTGCCTTCGAAAGGGTGCGGTGGATATCGTCCAGGCATTCAACGAAGAGATCTTGGACCGAGAATCGGATGGCGAGATCATGGTCACTGCCACCGGATGTTTCGGTATCTGCTCGAAAGGCCCCATTGTAGTCATATACCCGGAGGGTATCTGGTACGGCGAAGTCAGTGATGATGATGTGGTGGAGATACTGGACGGGCTTGAACGCGGTGAAGTTATCGAGAGGCTCGTCTTTTAGGCCGACCGGCTTCCCGGTTTCGGTTTCGTCAGCCGGCTTATCATATTCAATACGTAAAAAAAGCCCCTTTACCTGAATTAACAGGAAAGGGGCTATCATGTCTATGGTGGGCGATGAGGGATTTGAACCCCCGACCTTGTGCGTGTAAAGCACCTGCGCTCCCGCTGCGCCAATCGCCCTTATTACGTGCGAGAATGGATTATATCAGACTTTATCGCCTGCGTGCATCATTTTATCCTGCGCATTACGGCTGACGGCCGGTGGTTTGCCAGCGGTTTGCCCGAGTTTTCCGGCAATAGCAAAAACCGCAGACAACCGCGACTAGAACTCGAATGTGTCGGGAGTTGCATACGAGTGGACATAACGTCGCTCGTCCATCGCGAAAATACGATCCATCTCCTGCGCAGTCAGCTCGAAATCGAAAACGTCGGCATTCTCGATGATGCGCTCCTCGTGCACGGATTTCGGAATGACCACCATCCCGCTCTGCAAATGCCACCTGATGACGACCTGCGCAACAGATTTGCCATGAGCATGTGCGATGTCCAAAAGGATGCTTTCACCCAGATCTTCTCCGCGACCGAGAGGTGACCATGCCTCATACAGAATCGAATTCGCTCGGCAGTACTCTATCGTTTGCGTATCCTGCATCAAAGGGTGATGCTCCATCTGGTCTATGACCGGGATTGCTTGCCCGTCGCTCAAAAGGTCGACCAGATGCGCGATTCTGCAGTTACACACGCCTATGTTTCGAACCACATCTCCGGTAGCGAAATCCTGCATCATCTCCCACGACCTAATGTATACCTGAGGCACCGGCCAATGCAGGAGGTACAAATCGACATAGTCGAGCCCTAAACTGCGTAAGCTGCTCTCGAGCGCCTCTCGCTGTCTGCCTTCCCGTTG
>JAAXUU010000261.1:0-1199 GCA_013335845.1 Actinomycetota bacterium | reverse complement strand
GCGCGCGATGCGACTGTCACGGACCGCACGCCCGACGTCGCTCTCGTTTCCATAGTAGGCAGCTGTATCGATATGGCGATACCCCGCATCCAACGCTACGCGGACGGCTCGATAGGTTTCCCCTCCGTTTGCAGAGTGGTAGGTCCCGAGACCGAGCCGGGGGATGGCACCACCGTTATGAAACGCTGCAGTTGACCGGATGGTAAGCATGTTGGTTTTCCCTTTCGATCAGGTATGATTCTATTGAAATACTACCACCTTGCGGTGAAGATAGTTGCGACACCGATGTTGTATACTCCTTAGGTAGCATAATAATTGTCACACGCAACGCGATAGTACCTTCTTGGTCTCAAGCAATCCGAGAAGAAAGATGTGCAGTACCTACACTCAAGTGACCGTGAGTTTGAGTCGTATTCGGAATCAAATATCTATATAGTTGTCTGTGTCCTGATTTTGGGTAAAAAAATGGCGCCCCCAACGGGATTCGAACCCGTGATCTCCGCCTTGAAAGGGCGGCGTCCAAACCGCTAGACGATGGGGACGCATGATTGTGGGTTTTTCGACCCAGAAAATTGCGCTCGACTATTATCACCATTTGCGAGCACGTTTGCAAGCCGACCATTACGAGGATTCCCGTTATTCTCGGTAAACGTTTCAAGACCATTTGCGATTCGCGCGATTCGGATGATTTTGCACATACACTCCACTGCGCGTCGCACTTAGCGCGCTCAGGTTAACGACTTTGTGCCAAAACACTCCGATCAAGATATCAGCAACCATAAAAGTAGTAAACTTTCTCACCGTTGCACATTAAAAGGAGATGTAGTGAAGAAAGCATTTGAAAACCTAGCGCGTAAGTTCCAACAATTCATGATAGGAAGAAATGGTTTCGATGATTTAGCCCGCTTCGGTATGGTTATAGCTTTTCTCTTACTCATAGCTTCGCTATTCGTTTTGCGCGATACACTGTATATAGCCGCGATCGTAATTCTCGTTTATTGCTACTGGCGCGCTTTTTCGAAAAGCCTCAGCAAGCGTTACAAGGAGAATCGTGCGTTTTGTGATTTCAAGCGGAAGCTGACGCGCATATATAGTGGGCTCAAGCAAAGGTTCGCCGCCCGCAAAACCTACGGTAAGACGCATCGTTTCTATACGTGCACGAAATGCGGGCAAATGATTCGCGTACCCAAAGGCCAAGG
>JAAXUU010000260.1 GCA_013335845.1 Actinomycetota bacterium | reverse complement strand
CTCCGGGTCCTAGGGCTGAAAGACGACGCTTGTGCGTGATACCGGCGGCAGGATTCGTCTGGTCCATGAACTGCGAAAGCTGCGAGGAACCGAAGAACTCTTTGATGGAAGCCACGATGGGTCGGATATTGATGAGCGACTGGGGTGTGATCTCATCGATCTCCTGAGTAGACATGCGCTCACGAACGACGCGCTCCATACGGGTTAGACCGATACGGAACTGGTTTTGGATGAGCTCGCCGACGGTGCGGATACGACGGTTTCCAAAGTGATCGATATCGTCTGTCGTGCGCCCCTCGACGCCATCATGCAATTCGACGATATAACGCATGGAGCAGATGATATCCTCGGGAGTCAGCGTGGACGCTTCCTCGGGAAGGTCGAGGCCGAGCTTCTTGTTGATCTTGTAACGACCGACACGTGCGAGGTCGTAACGCTGAGGATTGAAGAACAAACCATCCAGAAGGATACGAGCGGAGTCGACGGTAGGGGGCTCACCGGGACGGAGGCGCTTGTACAGTTCGATGAGTGCTTCTTCGCGGGTCGTGGCGATATCACGGTCGAGCGTGTGCATGACCATCTCGGAATTTCCGAGAAGCTCAATGACTTCCTCGCGCGTCTCGGCGATACCGAGTGCACGAAGTAACAGCGTGGCAGGTTGCTTACGCTTGCGGTCGACTCGCACGCTCAAAACGTTACGACGGTCGGTCTCGAACTCAAGCCATGCACCACGGGCGGGAATCACCTTGGTGTTGTAGATGAGGGTATCGCTCGTCTTATCGCGCTCCGCGGAGAAATATACGCCGGGAGAACGCACCAACTGCGATACAACGACACGCTCGGTGCCGTTGATGATGAACGTGCCGCGCTCGGTCATGAGCGGGAAATCACCGATGAATACGTTTTGCTCCTTGAGCTCACCTGTATCCTTGTTGATGAAACGTACGTCGACGAAAAGCGGGGCTTGATAGGAAATGTCCTTCTCCTTGCACTCATCAACAGAGTGCTTCGGATCTCCGAATTCATGATCACCAAACTCAACCAAAAGGTTTTTAGCGCTATTCTCAATGGGCGATATGGCGCGAAACGTCTCGCTCAGACCGTCGCCCATGAACCATTTGAAGGAATCGGTTTGAATAGCGATCAAGTTTGGTAGATCCATGACAGTTGGAATTTTCGCGAAGCTTCTACGTTCGCGATAAAGAGATGGTAAAACAGCAGTTTTTCCGCGTCTCACGAGGGCAACTCCTCCTTATGTATGGGGACCAATTGAATCAAATCGTAAAGTCGCAGGTTACAGAACGTAAATTGGAACGTCAAATGAAACTGCAAATTTTCTACAAATTAAATCTTGCAAAAAGCGAAAGGTAGTAAAGTTCTCCATGAACGAGCATTTAATACCGTAAAGCGTTCGTCCACATGGGCATCCACGAGCCGATATTCACAGGGTGATCTTCGTCGGCGGCATGGATATAGTTCCCGTACCCGATGTAGATACCGACATGGCCCTGCATCCAGAGGATATCCCCGGGTTGAGCAAGGGCAACCGCCAAACGCTCAGAGGCATTCGTGTAGTACCAACCCGAAGATTCACGTTCGATGTCATACCCCGCCTGCTCATAGCACCACCACACCAGTCCCGAGCAATCGAAACTACCTGGCCCTTCGGCGCCGTACTCATAGGGACATCCGATGCGCGAGAATGCGGCATCGACGATCGCATTCCCCATGACGACTTCCCCACCTGCGCAAACGATGTCGACCTTGGTCAGCAGTCCTTTGCTCAGAACCCCTTCTCCACCCAAGATGTAGCCGTTCGAGATAGCGGCTCGATTCTCGCGTATCGAGGTTTCGACACAATAGAACCCCGCGACGGAATCATCGACCAGTAACAGTACGGAAGCTTTCGAGCCGCAAAGAGTACTGCCTGCCAAAGCGTCGGGGAAGTTCACTCCCGTGGCCAGAGCCGCGTCGTTATAAGCCAAGACATTCTCATCCACGGCGAATGCGGCGATTCTTGCGCTCGTCTGGTAGCGGTCGTCACCGTACAGACGCGTGACGTTGTCTTCCCCGAACTGGGTGACCAACTCCGATTCGGTAGCCGCAGAAACGACTCCTTCACCACCTACGATGATGACGGTGTCGAAGTTCGACTTAGTGATGACGGCCTTCACGTCGGCATTGAGCTCTGTGTCGCCCACCTCGGACCCCGTCAAGAAGATAGGGCACTTGTTCGCATAGGCATATGGCGAGATCGAAAGGGCATCGGCGAAACCATAGCCGGTTGCAACTATGGCGGTCTTGCCCCAAGATCCGATACCCTCGGTGTAGAGGGCAAGTGCCGTGGCCATACGGTTTTCACCCGAAGCTCGCTTGACGTTGCCCTCACCGAGGATGGCGCAGATCTCCGCTTCGACATCCAAGGACACCGCTCCCGTACCACCTACGATGATCGCATTCTTCGCGCTCAATCTAGAAATCTCGTAGGCAGCGTGAGCTCCGAGGGAAGAGCCATCGGTAAGCAGAATGGGGGCGCCCTTGACACCCGCGAGTCCGGATGCGGCCAAGGCGTCGGGGTAATTGGAAGTCGTCGCGACAATAACCGTATCGGCAGTGGTGAAAGCTTCTTCGACGATCGCCTTCATCGTGAGATATCGGTTATCACCGGCAAGCCGTCGCCATAGGACACTTGACGAGATGCCGATGGATGCGGTCGGCTCTAGATCGACGGGTGTGTTTTCGAGCGAGAGCTCCTCAACCGAAGACGCAGGATAATCACCTATATCTTGATCGCGAGAAGCGAGGACCGGATTTTCGTCGGAATCTGCTGATGAGGCGTTATCGGCAGCAAACGATAGCGCCGGTATACACAGATTCATCATCAGGAAGGCGACTAGGATTGTAATGAGATATCTTTTCACAAAAGCCTAACTCATCAGGAACATCGGTCAAACGGACAACCAGTGTAGCATATCGACATGCGGATTACCCGGTACATGTGCAACCGTGACTCCCGGGGCTCTCTGCGTAGCTCTACGTAGCTACGCCACACTGACGTGGAGATGATAAAGGGCTGCGACCTGAACG
>JAAXUU010000259.1 GCA_013335845.1 Actinomycetota bacterium | reverse complement strand
TGGCGTCGAGGGGCGCACGACAGACGATATCGATCACTTTGGAAACCGTCGTATCCGCACCGTCGGCGAGCTCATCCAAAACCAGTTCCGTATCGGTCTCACCCGTATGGAGCGCGTCGTTCGCGAGCGTATGTCTACCCAGGAAATCGATGAGATCACACCTCAGTCGCTCATCAATATCAGACCCATCGTTGCTTCCATCAAAGAGTTCTTCGGTTCCTCGCAGCTTTCGCAGTTCATGGATCAGACGAACCCTGCAGCCGGTATCACGCACAAGCGTCGTCTTTCAGCCCTAGGGCCCGGAGGTCTTTCGCGTGAGCGCGCCGGAATGGAAGTTCGAGACGTGCACACCTCGCACTATGGTCGCATGTGTCCCATCGAGACGCCTGAAGGTCCGAACATCGGTCTTATCGGTTCCCTCGCATCCTATGCGCGCATCAACGCCTATGGTTTCATCGAGGCTCCGTATCGTCGTGTCGTAGATGGGAAAGTAACCGATGAGATCGATTACCTGACCGCGGACGCCGAAGAGAATTACATCATCGCCCAGGCGAATGACCCCTTCGATCCGGAGACACGTATTTACGGTACCACCGACCCTATCACAGGTGGATTCACGCCATCGAAGAGGGTTCTCTGTCGTGTCAAAGACGCCCATGGAACGTTCGGCGAGCCAGATGAAGTCGATCCGCTGAAAGTCGATTACATGGATGTATCTCCGCGACAGATGGTATCGGTCGCGACAGCTCTCATCCCCTTCCTCGAGCATGACGACGCGAACCGTGCGTTGATGGGCTCGAACATGCAACGTCAGGCAGTGCCGCTACTCCGTCCGAGCGCTCCTTTGGTGGGAACGGGCATGGAGCATCGTTGCGCCGTCGACTCGGGAGAGATCCTCATCGCCAAGCACACCGGAGTCGTCGAATATGTCGAAGCGTCGGAAATCCGTATTCGCGCCAAAGATGGTTCCGTCGACACCTACAAGCTTCCGAAATTCCAGCGCTCGAACCAAGGTGGTTGCATCAACCACAAACCTCTCGTCACAGTCGGCCAGGAAGTATTCAAGGGCGATGTCTTGGCGGACGGTCCTTCTTGCGAGTGCGGTGAACTTTCGCTTGGCCAGAATCTCATGGTAGCGTACATGCCTTGGGAAGGTTACAACTACGAGGACGCTATCATCTTGTCTGAGCGTGTCGTCAGTGACGACTTGCTCACTTCGATCCATATAGCGGAATACGAACTCGACGCACGCGAAACCAAACTGGGTCCCGAGGAAATCACACGTGAAATCCCGAACATCGGCGAAGACATCCTGTCCGGTCTCGATGCTGACGGTATCATCCGTGTCGGTGCCGAAGTATTCCCCGGTGACGTCTTGGTGGGAAAGGTCACTCCTAAAGGAGAGACCGAGCTCACCGCGGAAGAGCGTTTGCTCCGCGCCATATTCGGCGAGAAAGCGCGCGAAGTCCGCGATACGTCCCTCAAGGTCCCTCATGGTGCCGGTGGACGTGTCATCGGGATCGTACACTTTTCCAGCGCCAGGGGAGATGAGCTCGCTCCCGGGGTCAACGACCTTGTCCGTATCTATGTCGCTCAGAAACGTAAGATCCAAGTCGGCGATAAACTCGCCGGTCGTCACGGAAACAAGGGTGTTATCTCGAATATCCTCCCAATCGAGGATATGCCGTATCTTGCAGACGGTACGCCGATCGATATCATCCTGAATCCCCTGGGTGTTCCGTCCCGTATGAACGTCGGGCAGCTGTTGGAAACCCATCTGGGTTGGGCGGCGAAGTGGGGTTGGAGTGAGACGGCGGAAGAAGTCGTCGAAGGCCCTGTCTATGTTGCGACACCTACGTTCGACGGCGCGACCGAAGAGGAGATCTCGGACACGATCCAGCTCTCGAACATCAACCTACGCAATACAGTGCGTGCCAAACTGGGCGATCTCACGCGTGATGAGTTCATCCCGCAGCTTTCGCCTACAGGCAAGACCGAACTCTTCGATGGTCGTACGGGCGAAAAGTTCCGCGAACCCATCACCGTCGGACAGAACTACATCCTCAAGCTGTCGCACTTGGTTGACGATAAGATCCATGCACGTTCGACCGGTCCATACTCGCTCATCACGCAACAACCGCTCGGTGGTAAGGCGCAGTTCGGTGGTCAGCGTTTCGGAGAAATGGAAGTTTGGGCGCTCTATGCGTATGGTGCTTCCAACGTGCTTCAGGAAATCCTTACCGTCAAGTCCGACGACACTTCCGGACGTGTCAAGACCTACGAGGCGATCGTCAAGGGAGAGAACATCCCTGCGGCTGAAGTACCCGAGTCCTTCAAGGTTTTGATCAAAGAAATGAAATCACTTTGTTTGGACGTCGAGCTTTTGGGCGACGGCGGCGAGAAGCTTCAACTTCGCGATGATATCGACGAAGAAGAAATACTGTTCGGTAAGGAATTGACGAGAGAATCGGCACTGCGTGATGACGACACCGACGCTCTCGATCTGATAGCAAGCGGTCTTTCGGAGATAGACTTGGATGATGATGACGATATCTTGTTCGGCGACGCGGAAGGAGAGGAGTAACCATGACGGATTTTGATGTCAATAACTTCGATCGCCTCCGTATCGGTCTCGCCAGCGCGGAAGACATTCGCAGCTGGTCTCGCGGAGAGGTAAAGAAGCCTGAAACAATCAACTACCGTACCCTCAAACCTGAGAAGGACGGACTTTTCTGCGAGAAGATCTTCGGTCCCACCAAGGACTGGGAGTGCTACTGCGGAAAGTACAAGCGCGTACGTTTCAAGGGAATCGTATGCGAGCGATGCGGCGTCGAAGTCACGCGTGCGAAAGTGCGTCGCGACCGCATGGGTCATATCGAATTAGCGGTACCGGTAAGCCATATCTGGTATTTCAAGGGTTCCCCGAGTCGCCTGGGCTATCTGTTGGATATCGCCCCCAAGGAACTCGAAAAAGTCCTTTACTTCGCTTCGTCCATAATCACATGGGTTGACGAGGAAGGGCGCGAGCAGGATGGGGTCGACCTCCGAGAAGAACTCGTAGCCGATATCGAAGAGCTCGATGCAGAACTTG
>JAAXUU010000258.1 GCA_013335845.1 Actinomycetota bacterium | reverse complement strand
CTTATCGCGAGGTGCGTCATCGCAGTAGGCCAAGATACGTTTGTAGATCTCGATGTACTGCTTGTCGGTTTCGAATAGTTCGCTAAGCCGATCCTTAGGTTTATCTCGTTCGAGGACCGCCAGACCAGCGCGCGTGGATTTCCACATGCCTTCGGGTGCCTTATTGACTACGAGGTATTCCCGTCCATCTTCTTCGACTCTCAGTGGTTCGACTTCTTGGACTTCGCTCAATTCGAGAGCACCGACTTCTTCCAGGCGTAAGCACAAAGTAGCCGGAGTGAAAACAGAGGTATTGTTTTCTTGGAGTGCGTCGATTTTACTGCTGAGGATGGAGATCGGTTGTGGTTCTTTGCAGGAAGCGAGAATTTCGAGTAGCACGCGACGGCGTCCTGACATACGCTCGAGTAGACGTTCGATTTTTTCTTCGGGGCAGAGGTTCGCCTCTTCAGCGAGGAGAGCCGCTATTTCTTCTTGGGTCGGCATCTTAAATGTGCCGATATCTTCGATTTCTATCTCCTCGATGTCGTCGCCGTTCTCGTCGTCACTGTATAGAGGATCGAAATCCTCCTCTAACTCGAATTCTTCAGTAGTACGTGCCATAGTTTCCTCCTTTGAATGTGTTTCACTGTCTTTTCAGAGCCGTGAGAATCGAGACTTGCCTGTGAAGGTTTGGAGAGTCATCCAAGTCTCGCCCTTCACGGTTCTTCGCTCTTCTTCGGAGCAGAGAGATCCGATTCCTCTCTGCTCCGAAAGGGGCCTAACTTCGATACATGTTTTTCATAGAACTAGAAGAATATGAAAACGCTTGCTCCGAGGACGTAGAGGATCACGCGCCAGCAGATTCCGCCTACAAGTGCGCATACGAGACCTACGCCTGCGAATGTGGTGATGCCGGAGTTCGAGCTCTCTTCTTTTTTCTTCAGTACCGCTAACAGCAAAGGTACTACGATGCCGATGACGATGACTCCAAGCCAGAAGTAGGTAGCAAGACTTCCTGTGAATAGAGTGGTTGCCAGTGCACCCGGATCGGTCAAGCCGGCCGTCGGTGAAGTCGGATCGAAGTAATACCCGACTTCCGAGAAGTCGACGTTCACGATATAGATAGCATATGCCGCCACGATGATCGCCATAACGATGCTCGCGATAAGAGACATCTTGGCACCTAAAGAGATTGAATCATCTGATTTGAGTGCACTTGCGAGCATCCAAATCGTCAACGAGCCGAACAGGAACGCATTGGCAAGGTAGTAGAGAACCAAGAGTAGCGTGTCCCAGACAGGACGGGATGGCATCAGGTAGCTATGTCCCATAAGGAACACGAGCAATGCCGATGTAACGATTGCGAGAACCGCAGTCCACTTCGGGACGATGCCGTCGTTCTTACGAAGCATCACGAAGTAGACAACCATAGCTATACCGACGATAACGATACCGATAAGCTCTTGGGTGATACCCGACGTAAGATGACCGAAACCATTGAAGATCCGATCCCAGTGCTCGAGGTGAATGAAAGATGCGATACCGCCGATCACTACGCTTATGAACGCGGCGATCAATGCCGGCATTTGAATCTTCTGTCCTTTACCCTGGAAAGCCAGTACTCCTTGAAGGCAGAAGATACCGCCGGCGAGAGCTACGAACAGGGTGAAGATGATGAGTGGCCATTGAATTTCCATGATTATTCACCACCCCTCCATTTACGATCGCGCAAGATGTACTTGAACGAAGGACCATTTCCGACATCCGGGAGAGAGTAGACATCCGAGTCGGCGAATTCTTCCACGTAGTCGCCCAATTTGATGCGAGTAGCTTGCATGTCTTCATAGCCGCAGCTTTTCGAATCCGGGGCAGCCGGGCCTTCGAGATTCCGGATACCTCCTTCGATGTCACCGAAGTATCGAGCACGCGACCCACACTGCGAGACGCACTGGGGGAGTTCTCCTTCGGTGAGTTTCTGCGCACAGAGCGTGCACTTCTCGACGACCCGCTCCTCTTCATTCAAATAGCGGACGTTGTACGGACACGACATAACGCAGAACTGGCAACCGATGCATTTCTCTTTATCGATCTGAACGGTTCCGTTCTCATCTTTGTGAGAGGCGCCGGTCGGGCAGACTTTCACACATTCCGGATCCGCGCAGTGCTGACATTGCACGGTCAGAAAATACATTTCAACATCCGGCCATTGACCGCTGCCACCTTCCTTCGGGTTCGGACCAATACGCAAGGTCTTGTTCCAAAACGTTCCGGGAGGAATGTTGTTGATGGCTTTGCAAGCCACCGAACATGCTAGACAACCTACGCAGCGGTTGAGGTCGGTAGCAATCACATATTGCGTCATAGATTCCACTCCTCTTCCGTGTAGACCGGCAGCCATTCTTTGAGACGTTCGTCGGTCGCATCTTGGATACATGCGACGCCGTTCTTATCACAAGGAGCTGGAATACCAAATGGTGAATTTTCTGCCGTAGCTTTATAGATCTTTACCGGTACCGAACGCATAGTTGCAGCACCGCATACGAAGTCCTGACCATAGGGGTCCATGACGCAGTTGATGTTGACGAGGTCGAAGCCGTGGCTTGCCTGCTTCATCTCGGGGAACCACCAACCATGGTTTGCGTTGACAACACCAACGTTGATTCCGTAATACAGGTCCAAGACTTCTCGAACCTTGCCCCACGGTGATTCGATCCAAACCCAGTCGCCCTGACTTAAGCCGAGACGTTCGGCGTCTGCCGGGTTCATCTCGAGGCGTGGTACGGGCCAGAGCTCACGGCACCAAGGTAGCTGTCTGTGCTCGGAGTGGAAATAGACAGGCTGACGCGCACCGGTGGTCATGATGAAGGCGTTATCGGCCTCGAAGTATTCCGGAGTGCTAACCGGGGAGTTGGTGGGCTCGCGATAGACAGGGAAGTGATCCATGTCTCCGTTATCGACTTCCGGGTTGTTATCGAGATAGGCTTCGCAGGTAAGAGACCAAACCTCGATGAGTCCACTTGGGGTTATGAAACCAGGATGATCGTCGATGAGCGGATAGAGGTTGAATCCTCCTTGTTGACGACGATATCCCATTTCATGTCGACGGTAGGTGCCCCAACG
>JAAXUU010000042.1 GCA_013335845.1 Actinomycetota bacterium | reverse complement strand
TGCCCGATGAAACTTGGCAGGATAATATCAGACGGTTCTCTCGGGCATAGGCTTCGTGTCTATCTCTGAGATCATAAGAGCGACGACGTCGTTCAAGAGCGAAGACCGATCGCTTACACGGTTGCAGATCGTCATCGTCGGGTAACCGCTCTCCTTACTCAAACGACGGAAGGAAAGCGCGTCCACTCCTTCTTCGTCGATGATCTTAAGAGCAAGCTTGACTATATCCTCCTTGGAAAAGGAGCCGTTCGATGTATTCGTCTGTGGCACTGCCTTCTTGGAATCGCGCATTCTACCTGCTTCTACGAGTGGAATCATCGATATATTATAGACAAAGGTGGGCGCCGGAAGACGCCCACCTTTGTGAAAGTTCGTATAAATCACAATTATGATTGCAATGCATGCTCCATTGCGAGCCTACCGCTTGTAGCAGCCCAGCCCTGCTGGGAACCCGAGGCGACATTGACATCGTAGTTCGCACCGTAGAGACCAGCTGCATCACCACCCGCCGCGTAAAGACCGGGAATAGGTACCCCGGAAGAATCAACGACCGCCATATCACCGTTCACGCGCAAGCCTCCGACTGTCGTGAAAAGCGTCGGTTGGATCTTCGCCCCGTAGAACGGCGCGGTTTTCACAGGCTGGAGGTACATGGGGTCCTTGTAGTAATCCTCATCGTTGCCAGCTTCACAGAGTTCATTATAACGCTCGACCGTCGCAGTTAAAGCAACCGGATCGAGGCCGAGCTTATCAGCGAGAGCTTCGATGGTGTCTGCTTTGATGACATACTCACTCTCTTCTATACCGGTACGAGCACCGGGACAAGGCTGTCCCGGGAAAGCTCCAAGGTTTGGCATCGGGTTGAAACAGGCAACCGTATCCATCAAGGTCAGGTAATCGTCATCTATGATGGTGTAGTTGGCTGCCTGCGAGATAAGCGTGTTGGCAACTGCTGAGAAGTCCGCTGCGATGGCCTCGTTGAAGTAGCGCTCGGCAGTTTCGTTCACACGCAGGTTCGGTTGGAATGCCATTATGAAGTTGGGCATTTCGGAGAAAGCCGTAGTCTCGCCAAGGCGCCCACTATGGAACATGACGGTGCCGGGGAAATGCGTTGCCGCGTTAGCGGAAAGTCCCATCGCGATTCCGTCGCCGTCACGACCGGGCATGCCCCAGACATGGAAGATATCATGCTTTCGGCCTGTATACTCCTCGAACATCTCGGCGTTATTCGCGTAACCACCCGAAGCGAGCAGTACCACAGATGCATTGATTTGAATCTCATCGCCATCAGCCGGCTTCGCATAGACACCTGTTACAACGCCGTTTTCGATAATCAATTCAGTTGCCGGAGTGCTTAAATGAAATTCGACGCCTTTTTCTTTCGCTATCGCAGTGAGGGGTTGTAAAACTCCGATGCCGATATTGGTTGGTCCTTCAGCACCGAGCGGCAAATGCCAGACTTTCTCGGAAATGCCCAACGCTTCAACCGTAGCGAATACTATGCCGTTATCCATAAGCCAGTCTATCGTTTTGCCACATTCATTGATGAAGGTATGCGTAACCGCACCTGAAGCAGCCCAATGATGGTAATCCATGGCACGATTGAAAACTCTTTTCGGATCGACTTCAATGCCGAGTTGAGCCTGGAATTTCGAACCGATGCCGCAAAGGCCTTCTGCCACAGCAGAAGTTCCGCCTAGACCGCTTTCCTTCTCGAGGCAAACGACTTTTGCCCCCAATTCAGCGGCACGGGTCGCAGCACACATGCCAGCCGTCCCGGAACCGACGACTACGACATCACATTCTATGATTTCGGATGGGTTATGGGTCACCACTTGATCCGTGGCTTCCTCTGTGATTTTCGAAGCCCCGCCATTAGGTGAAGTACAACCCGCGAGACCGGTTCCTGCCAAACCTGCACCGACTACCGCTGCCCCCGTCAAAAACGAACGACGAGAAATCCCCTTATCCTCTTGAATTTCCTGACCTCTTTCAGTTTTCATTTGCTCCCCTTTCTGATATGCGTACACTGTACGAGAAAACTATATCGTACAGTGTACGCATATGCAAGAGGGATATTTTTGCATATTTTTCGAATAGTGCTTTTCAGCGGTAGCCCGAAGTATCAGAATGTGTCCCAGTAGCAAACGCACGACAAGGAGGAGGCTGGGAATGACAGGCAAAATGAAGAATATAGACACATCTGAAATCCTGAAGCTCGAAGATCAAGTCGAGTATCAAGCTGGCCAAGTCGTAAGCAAAACCCTCGTCCAGAACGGTGCTGTAAGTCTTACGCTCTTCGCGTTCGAGAAGGATGAGGAAATCAGCACGCATGCATCCGGCGGAGACGCTCTGGTGACGGTGTTGGAAGGTACGGGCCGCTTCACTATCGACGGGGTGCCGTTTATCGTCCAAAGCGGAGAATCAATCGTGATGCCGGCGAATATCCCCCATGCCGTCTATGGTGAGGAACGTTTCAAAATGCTTCTGACAGTGATTTTCTGATTGCCATGAGCAGAATAGAAGCATTGATAATGACCCTTATTTTCGGATCCGTCCTGCCTATACTGCTGTTTCTCGCGGGATGGTGGAGCAGCATCGGGCTCGTTCCCGAACACCTCATATTCGTCTTCGCAAGTATAGGTTTCGGTTTGGGGATCGTCATCGATATCGTATTCCTGCGAAAGTGGCTGAAGGACATATACAGCATCAACCCGATAGTACTTGTGCTCGTATTCCTCTTCTACTCGATATGTACGCTCGGCTTCTTCATGGGCGTCCCCCTCTTCAACCTCATACCCGGGGCCATCGCCGGAATCTATATGGGGCGAAGATTACCCCATACTGCAACTAACGCTCAGGATGGGGAGCGCATCATCAAGGATACCGGTATGACCACCGCTATCGTAATGCTCATGATTTGCGCTTGTTCCGCATTTTTGGCGTTGAAAGATCCAATGGATACCGCCCTGAACCTAGAAGGAATGTTCAACACGTCGTTTTCAATCACGACCGAGATGCTGATTGCCGTTATCGTCATAGGCGGAATCTTCCTGGTGACTTTCCAGTATTGGCTGACGAAGCGGGCGGCATTACGCGCATACGAATACTAGCTTGGCTTTTATATTGTGCACATACATACCACTGCCACCCGAATAGTTCGGGTGGCAGTGGTATGGTCAACAGTTTCAGTAACGGAACGTACCCGCCACGCCGGTACTCACCGGCATGCGATCCGCAGGAAGAATCAACACGTCCCCGCTTGTACGGACGACCAGTTCCCCGAGCTGCCCAAGAACATCGGGTGCCATCGGTTCATCGGAATATTCGACAGCACCGGTGGCTTCATCAATGGTGCCCCCTACCCTTCTCCCTGATTCCAAAAGAAGTGTAGCAACTCTCCCCTCAGCAACAGCCCGTGCGATTTCTGCTATATCCTCGCTTGCATTCCCGCGCCCATAAGCAAATCCATATTGCTTGATTGCATCCTCTTCAAGGGCAGTGCGATGATGATTCACGATCTCGCTTGCCTTTGCGATCATTTCCTCAGGAGAAAGGGACGAACAGTCAGCCATGATTCCTTCGGGTTCAAGTAAGGGGTTCTTGCTGATGTCGCGGAAGTCACTGTGATGTTCCGGAAGCGCCGCGAGGATGAGAGGGGTCCCCGATGGACGCGAGTAGTTCTCAAATATCCATCGATCGACGATACGGAAATACTTTATGGCATCGATATCGACTTCGTCCATGCGCGCTCCTGAAGCATGGAACGTCGATGCAGTACCTCTGGCATTGGAAGAGATCGATTGGTACGTCTGTGTCAATTGATCGCCCAGTGCGGCCTCGATGGTCTTGGGGGCATCAGGGCCCAGATCTATTTCACGAACCGTATGTCTGTCTCCTTCGAAGAGTTTGATTCTGTGCAACTCAAGCCCGAGTACATGATAGTTCCCAGCCGGCTCGAAGATACTCATCAGAGGCCTGGTGTAGAACCTATCGGCAACCAGCACTTCCTCGCCGACCTCGGTCTTCAGTGGATACACCTCTACCTTACCCGCGCTTCCGAGTAGTCCCACTCCATCGAGGGTAGTATTCCAGAAGCCATCATCCTCGAGTAGCTCGCGGAACGGTGCTAGGATTTTATTAGCATTAGCATCAGGATACTTCTCCTGAAGGTCCTTCTCTGCTTGACGTATAAGATTGCGGAAGCGAATCGGATCTTGCAGCTTTTCAGGGGAACTGCGATGCGTGGGGAAGTAGATCGACACACAGGGAGGCTCGTACTCTTCAGTAAGAAGCGACCGGTAATCACGGGTAAAGGAATTCATGACTCCCCCTTCCAGACCAATGTGCGGTGCATACAAGTCAAGTATATCAGCAACTGCGCAAAGTTACAGAGTTTGAAGTAAATGGTGTGATGTCAATACCAGCTCTGTTGCTATCACAACGCATACGTTACGCACTGAAACTCTTGCTATTGTCCCACTATCCGATTTCGCCGAGGTCATAAGGCGTTGTCTGATACACGAAGTAGTTCAGCCAGTTCGAATATAGAAGATTGGCATGGGCGCGCCATGTAACAAGCGGCTCCTGCTCGTCGTCATCACCGGGAAAATAATTCACCGGAACCGCAGTCTCGATGCCGGCAGCTTTGTCTCGTACATACTCGTCTTTCAGCGTGTACTTATCATATTCCGGATGACCTGTGATGAATATCTGCCGGCCGTTTTCAATGAATACCCCGAAAATACCCGCTTCTTCAGATGAAGCGAGAATCCTCAAGTCAGGACATTCTTCGATATCCTCACGTCGTATCGTCGTATAGCGAGAATGCGGCACCATGAATGTGTCATCGAACCCGCGACAAAGGATTGGATTCTTATACTCGATAGTGTGGGGAAAAACTCCGAAAAGCTTCTTTTCAAGGGGATATTTCTTAACCCCGTAATGATAGTACAGCCCAGCCTGCGCACCCCAACAGATATGGAATGTACTATGGACATGGGTTTTACTCCACTCCATAATCGAGCAGAGCTCATCCCAATACCCTACGTCCTCGAATTCCATCTGCTCGACAGGCGCCCCGGTGATAACCATACCGTCGAATTTCTGGTCCTTGATTTCATCGAACGATTTATAGAACGCGAGGATATGCTCCTCCGATGTGTTACGCGACTTGTGGGACTTGGTATGCATCAATTCAAGCTCGACCTGCAGCGGTGTATTACTTAGAAGACGCGCGAACTGCGTCTCCGTCCTTATCTTCGTCGGCATCAGATTCAGAAGGAGGATCCGCAGTGGGCGAATATCCTGCGTTATAGCGCGTGTCTGCGGGATGACGAAGATATTTTCGTCAACCAATGTCTTTCCTGCCGGAAGATCGTTTGGAATTCTAATAGGCATATGAGCCCCCTTTGCAACGAATAATACCCGAAACCTGCGCGAAGTCGATTATATTTCCTCTCCCTCGACTACGCAGATAGATAAACATCCACACTTACTCTTGCTCAGATACGTGCAATTCTTCGGAAAAGAAAAAATAACGAGCGCGCGTAGGAGGAAGCACCGTTTTATTCTTTTCGATTGTCCTGATCAGGTATGGAATGACGGTTTCGAAATTCACCCCATACCAATTCCTTTTTGAATCAGTTTGGGTGTCCTTTATGCATTCAACGACATAGTTAGCGGCGATTTTCAAGGAGTCCGCAAGAGAGAAATCATTCATCAACGCACCGACGCACGCGCTCGCGAAAACATCGCCTGTACCATGGTATTTCACGTCGATTCTCTCGTCGAAGTAACTGAAATACTCCTTTCTCACACTGTCATATGCAACGACACCGATACTGCTTTCATCATAACTGACGCTTGTCAATACAACCATTTTGGCACCGAGAAGACTCAGTTGATACAGAATGTCCTTCACATAGCCTTCGTCATACTCTTCCTCGACACGGTCGAAACCAAGCATATAGGCAGCCTCGGTCATATTCGGGACGATGATGTCGGCTTTACCGCAGAGCTTTCCCATCTCTTTGGCGAATTCAGGCGTGAAGCCTTTGTAGAGCTCGCCGTTATCCCCCATTGCGGGATCGACGAAGATGAAGTTCTCGGATGTTTTGAACTCATCGAAGAAGTCCGACACGATTTCAAGCTGTTCGAAAGAGCCGAGATAACCGGTGTAGATAGCATCGAAACCGATGCCTTCTTGGTTCCAGTGTTGTGCGATCGGGACGATTTCGTCAGTCAGGTCACGAAAGGTGAAATCATCGAAAGCTGTATGGGTCGATAGCACGGCGGTCGGGATAATCGCCGTCTCAACTCCCATAGCCGAGATTATCGGCAGCGCGACAGTGAGCGAGCATTTCCCGACGCAAGATATGTCTTGGATGGTGACGATTCGTTTCATGGTTTCCTTTCATTACCCGACCTACACGTGTTTGGTTATCCAGCGCTCGAAAAACCTGAGTTCCATAGATCAAGGTGCTGTTTCTTACTATTTTCCGAACGTTACCTAGGTGAACATCGGGGTCGATAGATACCTTTCGCCGGTATCGGGAAGTAACGCAACAATGATCTTTCCTTTGTTTTCGGGGCGTTTCGCCAGTTCGGCTGCGGCCCAGACAGCAGCACCAGAAGAAATGCCCACGAGAAATCCTTCTTTTTGGGCGAGCGCCCTACCTGTTACAAAGGCGTCTTCATCCTCCACAGTGATGATTTCATCATATATGGAAGTATTCAGGGTTTCGGGAACGAAGCCCGCGCCGATACCTTGGATTTTGTGGGTGCCCGGCGTGCCTGTAGAGAGGACAGGTGAACCGGCCGGCTCGACGGCGATTACTTTGATAGCGGGATTTCTCGACTTCAAGTATTCACCGACACCGGATATGGTGCCACCCGTCCCAACCCCGGCGACGAAGATGTCGACCCTACCATCGGTATCGCTCCAAATCTCAGGGCCGGTGGTAACATAATGGATTGCGGGATTCGCAGGGTTCGTAAACTGGCTCGGTATGAAACTGTTCGGTGTTTCGGCAGCCAGTTCTTCCGCCTTTGCGATTGCGCCTTTCATTCCTTTGGCGCCCTCGGTCAAAACGAGTTCGGCACCGTAAGCCTTGAGCAGATTACGGCGTTCAACACTCATCGTCTCAGGCATGGTAAGGATGACCCGATATCCACGTGCCGCGGCAACGGCGGCAAGACCGATACCCGTGTTACCGCTGGTGGGCTCGATAAGAACGGTGCCCTCTTTAATCAGTCCGGCCTTCTCAGCTTCTTCGATCATGGCTTTCGCGATCCTGTCTTTGACGCTCCCGGCAGGATTGAAGTATTCGACCTTTGCAAGCAGTGTCGCCTCGAGTCCATTGCTCGCTTCGTAATTCTTCAACTCTACGAGTGGCGTGTTACCCACAAGTTCAGTGATAGAGTTATAAACCTTCATGATTCTTCTCCTGGTTCTTCGTGCTATCTTATCAATCGATTGACCGAAACAGGTGCTTCATTCTGTGTCGTTTAACGAACCGGTGTCCAGACCGGCTATTCGACAGCCCGGAAAGCCTGCTCCAGATCGGCGATGATATCATCGATGTGCTCTGTACCGATCGAGAGCCTGATGGTATTGGGCTTTATTCCCTGCGCCACCAGCTCCTCCTCATTCAATTGCGAGTGAGTGGTCGAGGCGGGGTGTATCACGAGAGACTTCACATCGGCTACGTTCGCCAGCAATGAGAACAGTTCGAGATGGTCGATGAAATCCTGCGCTTTGCGCGCGTCACCCTTTACTTCAAAGGTGAAGATAGAACCTGCGCCATTGGGAAAATACGAATCGTAGAGTGCTTTATCGGGATTACCGGGAAGAGACGGATGGTTCACATGCTCAACTTGAGGGTGCTGCACGAGATAATCCACGACCTTGAGAGCGTTCTCCACGTGACGTTCGACGCGCAGCGAAAGGGTTTCCAACCCCTGCAGTAGAAGAAACGCATTGAAAGGGGAAATGGCTGCGCCGGTATCACGCAGGAGGATTGCACGGATTTTCGTGACGAAGGCTGCCGGTCCTGCAGCATCTGTGAACACTACGCCATGGTAGCTGGGGTTAGGTTCGGTCAACGAAGGGAACTTCCCGCTCGCTTTCCAGTCGAAGCCACCTCCGTCGATGATGACACCACCGAGAGACGTTCCGTGCCCACCTATGAATTTCGTCGCCGAGTGCACAACGATATCAGCACCATATTCGATCGGACGTAGTAGAAACGGGGTGGTGAATGTGCTGTCGACTACCAGCGGGACCTTGTTATCGTGGGCGATACGGGCAACCGCCGCGATATCGATCAAGTTGGAATTCGGATTGCCGAGTGTCTCGATAAAAATCGCCTTCGTGTTCGGCTGGATAGCCTTATTGAAATTGTCTATATCGGATGGGTCGACGAACGTTGCCGTGATTCCATACTCCGGAAGGGTATGGGCGACGT
>JAAXUU010000257.1 GCA_013335845.1 Actinomycetota bacterium | reverse complement strand
GTCGGCAGACCGTGCAGCTGGATGAAGCCGGCAGCGGCATCACGGTCGAAGGAGTCGGTGGCGCCATATGTGGCAAGGTCATAATCATAGAGCGAATAATCGCTTCTGCGACCGACGGTCACACACGATCCCTTATAGAAACGCAGGCGGACATCACCGGTGACGAGCTTCTGGGTCGTGGCGCAGAATCCATCGAGTGCTTCTTTGAGTGGCGAGAACCACATGCCGTTGTATACCAACGTCGCCCACTGCTGCTCGACCCCGAGTTTGTAGTGAAGAAGCTCACGCTCGAGACAAAGGTCCTCGAGTGCTTTATGCGCTTGAATGAGAGCAAGGGCACCCGGAACCTCGTAACATTCACGTGATTTCACGCCGATGAGGCGGTTCTCGATCATATCGATACGACCGAAGCCGTTTCGGCCTGCGATCTCATTCATCGCCAAGATGATCTCATGGAAGGTCTTCTTCTCGCCATCCAGCGCGCAGGGGATTCCCCTCTCGAAACCGATGACCACATACTCTGCTTCATCCGAGGTCTCTACCTGTGCATCATTGGTGAGCGTGTAGATTTCCGCAGGTGGCTCCATCCATGGATCTTCCAGTACGCCGCACTCTATGGCGCGTCCCCAGAGGTTATCATCGATGGAATAGGGAGAAGCAATCGTCGTCGGAACGGGGATCCCGCGAGAAGCAGCCCATTCCATCTCCTCTTCACGCGTACGAAGGTCCCACTCACGGACCGGTGCGAGTATCTCGATGTCGGGATCGAGAGCGTTGATACCCACCTCGAAACGGACCTGGTCGTTACCCTTACCGGTACAACCGTGCGCGATGTACTTCGCACCGAACTCGTGGGCGATCTTCACGAGATGCTTCACGATGACCGGGCGCGACAACGCGGAAACCAAGGGGTATTTATTCTCATACATTGCGTTCGCATACAAGGCCTTGGTGAGGAATTCGTCGACGAACTCTTCGCGCATATCGACGACGATAGACTCGATGGCTCCTACTTGAAGTGCCTTTGCACGTACGAATTCGAGATCTTGACGCTCCTGTCCCACATCACCCGCTACTGCGATGACATCGAGGTTCTTCTCCTCCATGAGCCACTTGATAGCCACCGAGGTATCGAGGCCACCCGAATACGCCAAAACCACCTTTTCCTTCGCCATTGTACCCGCTCCTTAATCATTGAGATCTTTGTAATGCAAGCTCTTCGAACCCGAATGCCCGCAAATAACGATACTTGAATACTAAACCAAACGTAATTTGTTCACCGCGCGCTCGAACGATAACGCGTTTTCTTCATTATCGACGATAACCAGGAGGGTATCATCTCCCGCAATGGACCCGAGGACACCGGAGAGATCGGCGGCATCGAGCGCTGCCGCTACAGCGGGGGCGCTACCGGGAGTCGCCTTGACGATCACCAGGTTATTGCTTCGGCACACATCGACGACAAGATTCGATACCATACGTTGCAAATGTAGATCTTCGGCCAGAACATAGATGCCTTCGGGGAGCTTTCGAAGATCGAGTTCGGCGATATCACGCGATACCGTCGCCTGCGTGCAGTTGAAACCCCGCTCGATAAGCCGTTCAACCAAAGAATGCTGCGTCTTGATGTTCTCCGTACGCACGATATCGCAGATAGCTTCGTGCCGCTTGTTGCGCTTTTTCACGTGTCCCCCCTTCCTATGCCTTCGTCATAAGTAGATAGAGCAATGCTTTCTGTGCATGAAGGCGATTCTCAGCCTCGTCATATATCAATGACTGCTCGCCATCCATCACCTCGTCCGTGACTTCCTCGCCGCGATGCGCAGGCAGGCAATGAAGGAAGACAGCGTCTTCTTTCGCATGTGCCATCAATGCCGCATCGACGCAGAAGCCTTGGAACGCTTGCACGCGCATGTCATGTTCCTCTTCGTCCCCCATGGAGGTCCACGTGTCGGTTATGACCACGTCCGCGTCGGTAACAGCCCAGATAGGATCGGTACCTACCTGGATCGTCGCGCCCGTCAGGGCGGCGACTTCCTCGCATTCCTCGATCACGAACTCATCGCATGCGAAATCGGCCGGCGTGGCGATACGGACACGCATCCCGCTCAGCGCTCCCCCTTCGAGGTACGTATGCGCCATATTATTCCCATCGCCGACATATGCCAGGGTGAGACCGGCGAGGTCACCTTTGTGCTCCTTGATGGTAAGCAGGTCGGCGAGACCTTGGCAGGGGTGGAACATATCGGTGAGCGCGTTAACCACGGGAATAGACGCCCATTCGGCGATCTCCTCGACTTTTTGTTGCTCGAATGTACGGATCACGATTGCATCGACAAATCGCTCGAGTACGAGCGTTGTATCCTGCACCGTCTCTCCCCGAGAAAAAGCCGATCGCGAGTCGCTCATCACAACCGGATGTGCGCCCAACCGTGCAGCACCCACTTCGAAACTCGCACGAGTGCGCATCGATGGCTTCTCCATGATGATAGCGATGGCAGCCCCGGAAAGAGGTGTGTCATGGATACCGAGGCTCCACTCCGCTTTTTGCGTCTGTGCGGTTTCCAGCACAAGCTGAAGCTCTTCGGGAGTAAGGTCGAGTAAGCGTAGGACGGATTTTCCGGACAATGTGTTTTTGCGTGAGCCAGTCATGTTCACCCGATCCTCTCGATCAAAGCCGTCAGTTTATCCACCATAACGTCGACATCTTCCTCCGTGCACACAAGCGGTGGCAGGAAGCGCATGATGTTCCCACCGATACAGTTCAGCACGAGCCCCTCGGAAAGACCCGCTTGCACAAGATCGGGGGCGAAATCACCATCGAACTCGATAGCGAGCATGAGCCCCAGACCGCGTGTCTCTTTCACATGAGGCAGTGCGTTCAGTTTTTCGCGAAGGTACAATCCTACATGATTGACGTTTTCTTCGATATTCTCGTCACGAAATGCACGCAACGTTGCAAGCGAAGCGGCACAGACGAGAGGGCCCCCGCCGAAAGTCGACCCGTGATCGCCCGGGCGGAAGGCCATAGCGATCTCATCAGTCGCGCAGACTCCGGCGATCGGGGCACCATTGCCCATACCCTTGGCGATCGAGACGACATCGGGAACG
>JAAXUU010000256.1 GCA_013335845.1 Actinomycetota bacterium | reverse complement strand
CGGGCCATGAGAGCCATCGACCGCGCGGATGTCGCGTTGCTTATGGTCGATGCAACACTTGGGCTCACCGACCAAGACCAACGCGTTGCAGGTTTCGCGCATGAACGCGGTTGCGGACTGGTCATCTTGCTTAACAAATGGGATTTGATCGAAACGCAAGAACAGCGCGATCTGATCATGGACTTCGTGGAAGATCGTCTTATGTTCGTCGGCTATGCCGATGTCATTCGTATCTCCGCTTTAACGGGTCGCAGCGTCCATCGTATCTGGGGCGCTATTGATACTGCGTATGCGAATGCAACGAGAACCATACCGACCAACAAGCTCAATACTCTGCTCACAGAGATCCGTGAGTTCGGACACACGGTCAGCAGAGGTGCGAAACGTCTGAAACTCAACTATGTGACGCAGACGGGGACTAAGCCTCCGGTATTCATGTTCTTCGCGAATTACCCCGAGATCGTTGATGACAACTTCGAGCGTTATCTTGAGAATCGTCTTCGTGAGCGCTTCGAACTCACAGGTACTCCGATTCGCATGAAATTCCGTAGAAAGGATTAAGCTCCGTCATCATGGCCTATTACGAACCCAGCTTCATCCTATGGTTTATATGCGCGTCCTTCCTCGGGATGCTTTGCTCATATCTTTGCGGTGCTGTTCCGTTCGCAATCATCATCGGGAAGAAATTCTACGGTATCGATGTTCGCGAACATGGCTCCGGTAACACCGGTACGACGAACGTGATCCGTACCATCGGGCTCAAACCGGGTCTTGTCGTGCTTGTTCTCGACATTGCCAAGGGTGCTGTCGGAGTACTGTGCGCTATGGGTATCCTCCGACTCACCGAGCGCTTGGTCGCAGGTCCCACTTTGACAGGACAGACGCTTTTCACGACCGGTTGGACATATGAGATCGTATTGCTTCTTTCGGCGCTTTGCACCGTTATCGGCCATGTGTTCCCTATCTATATCGGTTTCAAGGGAGGTAAAGGTGCCGCGACCGCTTTGGGTGCATTCCTCGTGGTCCTGCCTTATGTCGGTCTTATCGCGTTCGCGATTTTCCTGCTCGTCGGTTTCTTTACGCGCTATGTTTCCCTTGGAACCATCTGTGCGGCGCTCTCACTTCCGATAACGACGTTCTTGTTCTATTCTTATTCGCCCCTGCTTTTGGTGTTTACAACCCTTTGCATGCTGCTTATCCTCATTGCGCACCGAAGTAACATCGTTCGTCTCATGCACCATGAGGAAAGCAAATTCTCGATTGGCTCTGCAGGCGCAAAATCTGAATAGGGGTGATCGTATGAAGGTAACGGTAATCGGAGCGGGTTCGTGGGGCACGGCCGTCGCCTGGCTCCTGGGGGCCAACGGACATGACGTAGCATTGTGGGCACATGGCCAAGAGCAAGCAGACGCGATCAATAAAACAGGTAGGAATCCTCGGTACCTCGATGATCTCGAGCTTATCGGCGTACATTCCTCTTCAAGTATCGAAGAGGTTCTCGACAGCACAAAAGCCGTTATCCTCGTCACGCCGAGCACTGTCGTACGAGCAACCGTCGAGAAGATCGAACCATTCATCACGTCTGACACTCCCGTCGCCATGCTTTCCAAAGGTATCGAACGGGATACGGGCTTGCTCCTCACCGATGTCTGCGAAGAGGTTCTGGGTAATCCGAACCGCATAGCTGCGATTTCGGGTCCCAACCATGCTGAAGAGGTTTCAAAAAGCATGCCGAGCGCAACCGTCGTCGCATCGACGAGTATCGAGTGTGCTGAGTTCTTCCGCGACCTCTTCGTGAACCCGAACTTCCGCGTCTACACATCTACGGATGTATGCGGGGTAGAGCTTTGTGCCGCCAGTAAAAATATCATTGCAATCGCTTGCGGTATCTCGGCGGCACTCGGCTTCGGCGATAACACAGCAGCGCTCCTCATGACGCGCGGTCTCGCAGAGATGAGTCGTCTTACTGTAGCACTCGGCGGGGATCCCCGTACGTGCATGGGCCTTGCGGGTATGGGGGATCTGATCGCAACCTGCGTATCGAAGCACTCCCGTAATCGCAGCCTTGGTGAGCTGATCGCCGCAGGTGGAACGCTCGAGCAATTCACCGAGATGACCCACATGGTGGCGGAAGGAGCCACGGCGGCGATCACCGTGACCGATCTTGCAAGGAAATACGATGTCGAACTCCCCATCGCGAATGTTGTTCGCGGCATTCTTTGGGAGGATAGAAATCTCGTAGAAGAGATCGATACGCTACTCGCACGCTCTCCGAAGTTCGAACTTGCAGGTTTAGACGCATAAGGAAGGCAAAGGATGTTTGGTCCAATCAGCATAGCTCCCTCGATATTGTCAGCGGATTTCTTGAACCTCGAAGACGATATCCATCTCGTCGAGGAGGCAGGTGCAGGTTGGATCCACGTCGATGTGATGGATGGGCATTTCGTTCCCAACCTCACTATAGGAGTGCCTCACGTCGCTGCCCTCAAGAAGATATGCAAAGTGCCTCTTGATGTCCACCTGATGATCGATAATCCGGAAGTTCAAGTGCCGTGGTATATCGATGCGGGTGCTGATTTGATAACCGTGCATATCGAGACACTCAAAGACCCCGCCGCTACGCTTAAGCTCATCAGGGACGCCGGTCGACTGTGCGGTATCTCGCTCAATCCGCCGACTCCCGTAGAGGCTATCAAAGATGTTATAGGTTTGGTAGACCTCGTACTGGTGATGAGCGTGAACCCCGGATTCGGCGGACAATCTTTCATACCGGAATCAACTGATAAAATCGCGAAGATCGTAGAGTATGCGAATGAAGCCGGCGTTTCTCCGCTAATCGAAGTCGATGGTGGGATCGATACCGAGAAGGCACATCTCGTCGCCTCGTTGGGTGCCGATGTGCTTGTCGCGGGAAGTTCCATCTACAAAGCTCAAGATCCGTCAGAAGCACTTAGGGCGATTCGTGCCGCTGCAATGAGCGCCCAAGCATGATCGGTGTGGGTGCACAAAAGAAAAGAGTGTATCTCGATTATGCCGCGACCACCCCTCTTGATGGAGAGGTGCTTGCTGCAATGGAGGAGTATCACCGCAACGGCTTCGGCAATGCGAACGCCCTCTACCGTGAAGGTC
>JAAXUU010000255.1 GCA_013335845.1 Actinomycetota bacterium | reverse complement strand
GGCGATTACGCAGTCCTGCGCCACCTCTTTGCCTGAATATTCACAGAACAAATGCATAGGTTGTGGCCAGTGTCTCTCGGCTTGTCCACTTGAGGCCTTCGTTTCACCAAATTTCACAGAGTCATATCTCCTCAATCGCCTTGCTGGCGATCAACCCTTGCGCATACGGTGCTCTCGAGCAGTCAAAGCTTTGGAAGTTTCGGTCTCTGACAGGCAGACGTATGATCTCGAAGTCTGTTTTGCGGCTCTCTCTCCCGGGTGTTTATTTGAGCTTGCCCATGCGCGAGAATGCGTATTCGATTTCGAACATTGCCAAAGCTGTCCGCTCTACGAGAGTGAGCGCGAAACGATGAGAATCAATTTCCTCATCGCGCATAGCTTGCTGTTCGGTTGGGGAATCGAAGGGCATCTCAGTGAATCGTCGGGGGCGTTACTCTCAGACGAGGAGACTTTAGCCTTGATTTCGTGTGATTCCATAATCAAGCTTCCTGCTATGAAAAAGAGCCTTATCGGGCTCCGCGCTCGGTTCTATGGAACGCAAACGATAAAGTCCGATCTTAACTCTCCCGCACTTTTCAAAACCATGATCAGACACGCTCCTATATGGAGGATGCGGTTGGCTCGAGAGTGGAAGCGTCTCGAGGCTACGGGAAAGAATGCAGGGAAACTGCTCTGGCCGCAAATCGAAGTTGCCCAAGAACGATGCCGGGCGTGCGGGACGTGCATGCAGTTCTGCCCGACGGGGGCAATCGTCCATACGATTGAGAACGATGCCTTCGCGTACTCGTACCTTCCGGGCCTGTGCGTCGACTGTGGTTTGTGCGTAGCATCGTGCAGCAACAATGCCGTACGTCGTGAGTACGAGACATGCGAGACACCCTTTACCCGAAGCGAGCGGTTTTCGAAATCGGTACGATATTGCGCTCGCTGTAAATCGCCTTTCATCAATGATGGGGGTAGCAATCTTTGTTTGTGGTGTTCGATCGAACCTGACTTTAACGAGTTGATAGAGTATTCGAAAACAAAAATGCATTTCAACGAGACAGAAGTGAAAGGTATTCACTAAAATGCATGACTCGTCACCCGTTACAAGCGTCTCGACATTGGTGACTATGCATATGATGCATATTCTTCTGAACGAAGTATGCTACGCTGTCGGCGATTTGAACCTTGTCGAATATTCCTTTCTTCTGCGTGCTTCTCGAAACGAGCAGGGCGTTTCCGTCAAAGAACTCAAGGAAGAGTTCTCTTTCTACATTGGCGATGCCGCGCATCTGTCTAAGAGTCTGGTACAAAAAGAACTGGCGGTTCTTGTTCGCGATACTGCAGATAGACGCGGGCTTGCTTTACGTACGACCAGAAAAGGGATTACCCGGCTAACGTTATTAGACGAGACTATGGTTTTGTCATTGATGAGCGCGAATGAGACAATAACGCAAGAATCAATCGAGTACCTGATCGACCATTGTTGCCAGAGTGCGTTCCTTTCTGCCGAAAAATCATACATCGATACTCTTATCCCCTGCGAATTCACCTCGCTCATCTGCCGTTACCAAACAGCACTGATACGTTCGAGCGCAAGCGTGGGGCTGTCATCTCTTCATGCTGTCCTCTTGTTGCTTGTGGATGCATCGCCAAGGGCAGTGATGATCTCGTATCTCGTCCGTAAGTTAAGACTTCCGGAATCCATTTTGCTGCCCCAGCTGACGTTTCTTGAAGAGCGGAGGTTGTTAGAGGACAATGGGTCTGGGGATTTCGAATTGGGAGAAGAGGCGATGATGAGGATCGGGACATTCACGGAGAAGAGCGCCCATATGGTACAAGAGCTTGTGCAAGACCGACTGGCTGGGGAGCAAAACCAACTGGACGAGCTCTGTAGGTACTGCGATTATCTGTTCCAGTGATGAGCGCTCATGTTTGCGGATAGTCTTAAAAATACGGCTATGAATCCTGTACACGAACACGTGCTAGCAGCGGCTCAGCTCTTTCGGTCGGCTGCTTGGCAGTTCTCATATCCGGATGTCGAGCGCGCCGTGCTATTCACATCGAAAGACTCCCTCGATTCCCATAGGGCCCTCTTCGACGCGGTTGCGAAGGGCAGGTCATTCATGGTTGAAGAATGCGATGCACTCGAGGATGCGCTTGTGGGATATCCACCTGAAAAGCGTGCGATAGATTTACGGCAGGAGTACACAAGGCTTTTCATTACACCCCCCATCCGCATTTCTTTGATCGGCGCTTCATGGGTTAAAGAGAAAACGCTGATTGCAAGAAAAAAAGGCGAGGCCTATGCGGTGGGGCAGTATTATCGAAGCCTGGGATTGGTGAATCAGAAGCCCGTTCGCGACCCGAGCGATCATTTGGTGAGCGAGCTTGATTTCACATCATACGTGGTTTTTGCCGAAGCTGAGGCTTGGCGCGAAAACGATGCTGAAAGCGCGTTGGAATGGAGAGATCTGAAGGAAGAATTTCTCAGTAATCACTTGGCCGAGTTCGCCACTAAGGTGTCTTTGGAGATTCAACGTGAAACAACGAGCCCTTTCCTTCTATTCTCTGCACGCATGCTCAATGGTCTCATAGGCCTGTCGATATAGTTGTCAATAAAACTGTCCGATAGGAGCTGTTGCGAGATGCCGCACGGGAAGACTGGAGTGTAAACGGTTCCGCGTAACCTCTCCTAAAATCCGTATGGCTTCTGATTTTCGATGACCTCGTGGTTAGAACGTGCTATATTGTCCTATGACAGTAATGGTGGAAACTACAGGATGTTGAAGAGATGCACCACACACTGATTATCAGTTATCTGTTTCTCGGAGGTGCCGGTGCCGGCGCCTTGGCCGTTCTGTCTGTTCTGGATATGCTCAGTTGGCAGGCAACTGTTCCGGGAGGAGGTAACGCAACCGTGCGCTCTGCGTTTTATTCCCCGCAGGCGGGATATAGAGACTTCTTCGCGCCTTGTTATCTCATAAGCTTCATTTCACTCGCTCTGGGCACTCTTTGTCTGCTGTTCGACCTCGGGCGTGCCGATAGGGCTTTGTTTCTCTTCCTACGCCCAACACTTACCTATGTCTCAGTTGGCACCTATGCCTTGACTCTCTGCCTACTCACAGCTTTTGTCTTGTGTCTTATCTGGGGCGTGT
>JAAXUU010000041.1:1578-8525 GCA_013335845.1 Actinomycetota bacterium | reverse complement strand
CCGCTGTCCAGGGTAAGCTGCGACCGGTCGCAGAGACGATCGTCGAAATAGAGCAGCTCGTGGAACAGGTGTCGCCGACATCCGTTCCCAAGAAAGGCTCAAGACTCGCCACATACACATCGGATTTCACGAAGGACGACTACAAGCAGGCATTATCGCAGATGGTTTCATACATGATAGCCGGTGATATATACGTGGCGAACATGACGCGGCGGCTCACGACGAGCTGCCCGGACGACCCCTACGATGTCTATCGCTATCTAAGGACACACAACCCCGCGCCGTTTTCCACCTACTTCAACGGTGCCGGATACCAGATTTGTTGTGCATCGATGGAACGCTTCATGTATGTGCGTGGAAGGCGCGTGGAAACGCGCCCCATCAAGGGTACGCGAAAACGCGGGGCAACACCCGACGAGGACGAGGCAATGCGCCGGGAGTTGGAGTATTCGGAGAAGGACCGCAGCGAGCTTCTCATGATTGTCGACCTGGAAAGAAACGACTTGTCGCGCGTGTGTGCGCCCGGAACGGTCAACGTGGTACGTCAGTTCGACGTGGAGGCATATACAACAGTCTTTCATCTGGTAACAACCATCGAGGGATACCTTGACGATGGAAAGACAGCGGTCGACCTCTTAGAGGCGGCCTTTCCCGGGGGTTCCATAACCGGGGCTCCCAAGATCCGGGCTATGCAGATAATCGACGAACTCGAGCATAGTAGGCGTGGCTTGTATACGGGCTCGATCGGGTATATCTCCAGCGCAGGTGATGCCGATTTCAACATCGTCATTCGGACGGCGATCTGCCAAGCGGGCACATGCCAAATCGGTGTCGGGGGCGGAATAACCTACGAGTCCGACCTGGAGTTCGAGCACGAGGAAACCATTCAGAAGGCGAAGGCCGTGCTCGAGGCGATCGCGCAAGGAGGAGACGATGAACATGCACTCTGAGAAAACCACGACGAAACCCCTCGCCATCGACGATGGTTTCTTCTTTGGTATCGGCGCCTTCGAGACTATCGCCGTCGAGCGCGGACTGCCCATATTCCTCGAGGCGCACCTTCAACGCTTGGAGTGCACCCTTGACTTCTTCGGAATCGATTGCGATACCAGCGCATTACGCGCAGAAATAGACAACGCACTTGCACCCGATGAGGTACAGCACGGGCGAAAGGTGCTCAAGCTCACAGTAACCGAACGCAACGTTCTCGCGACAATGCGTGAGAACCACTACCTGCCCCGTGATTACGAGCGGGGGTTTACCTGCGACATCAGCGGGGTGCGACGCAATGAGACCTCCCCTTTCACCTTTCACAAGACGCTGAACTACGGGGACTGCATCCTAGAGAAGCGCGCGGCACATGAGCGCGGCATCGACGAGCCCTTATTCCTGAACTCCCGAGGGCTGTTATGCGAAGGAGCGACCACTAACGTCTTCCTCGTTCGAAGCGACTCGATCATCACGCCCGCTGTGGGAAGCGGTCTGCTCGCGGGTATCATGCGCTCCTATGTGTGCGGCGTCACCGAGGTGAGCGAACGCGAGGTCACCTATGCCGATGCAATCGCAAGCGAAGAGATGTTCCTGACGAATTCGCTGCTGGGCATCATGCCGGTCCGTCGCCTGTGCGATCACGAGTTCGCCTCGACGACAGTTGCTCGCGCGCTCAACGAGCGTTATCTGCGGGATATCGCAAACAAGCAGGGGCTCGTTGTCTAGCGAGAATGCGAGGGTAGCGATGTATGCACATAATCGCATCACTTGGACAAGATCTGCAACAACGCAGTATACGAAAAGGCACTTTTCGCATACTAACGATGTTCGAACTTGTAATGTATATCTATCTAAATCGGGTTGTCGCCACTTAGCTTCAGAATTCCTGAATAAATGCCTTCATAAGAATACAAACGCCTGAGTAGAACGGCACTTTTGTCTCTGCAATAACTTCATTACAGAAACCTGGTACCCATTCCATCATATGCGTGTTGATGAACTCATCGAGCTTATCCAACGGGTCAAGACCCATATCGATAAGATACTGTGGGCAGGTTGCCAAAAAACCGCAGAAGTCGCACTCGTTTTCAAGATAATCGATGCAATCGTTATACTTCTCGTTTCGCACAATGCCACAATCCCGCATGAAATCAGCCACTGCAATCGAATGTTGGTTGATCATGCGAATCGGCTTCTTAACACCATTCTTGCGCTGTCGCCACGTGCCTTCCGAATTCTCGACAATGGGGTTTTCCCCGATAAACAGCCTAGTTTCTTCAACTCGAATTTCATGTAAGACATCTTGAACATCTCGCCCCACATAATAATCCAAGAAGGCGCAGAACTCATCGAGCGGTTGTTGAGAAAGCTCAAGTGCCTCCCACGACGCCTTCATATCGTCTCGCAAAGCCCCTGATACGATAGCGTCCGTCCAAGCCCCGATTGAGGGTGGGCGGAATGCAACTGCGAACAGTTTGAACATATTCGGCAGGTTCTGATTGATAGCCATCGAATCTCCTTTTCGGATAAACGAAACAAGGGCATAAGGTATTACGCTCCGCGCCCTTGCATTGGACGTACGGGCTGATCATTTCTCGACCAGCCCGTACGGATAACAGTCTGTTACGGTGTACTACAAGAAATACATGTTCGGGCCAGTACCGGAATCAGGCAGAATCTGTTCGTACTCACGCGCTGCCAGTAGCTTGGAGATATCGCTTTCCGGATCATTCAAGTCGCCGAAGGTACATGCATACGTCGGGCATCCCTCGACGCATGCCGGAACTTCACCATTCGCAATGCGACTATAGCACAAGTTGCACTTCTCAACCGTGTTTGCCTTATGGTTCGGCGCTTGTCCGCTACCTACAGGGAACCCGACAAGGAACTCCGGAGTGTCACCGATATAGGTGCGCACACCTGCGCCTACGGCCATATAAGGGCAAGCTTCGATGCAACTTTTACAACCGATGCACACATCGGTGTCTTGCATAACGATACCAGTCTCCTCGTCTTTGTAAGTCGCACCGACGGGGCAAACCTCAACACACGACGGAGTATCGCAATGCTGGCAGCGCAATGGCTGATAGGAAATGGTGTTCGAGCCATATTTGCCTGCCGGCGCATCATTGCTATCACCACCTAACGTATTGACCGTGCAGTACCAGACTTCGTTTGGAACGTTGTTTTCCATCTTGCAGGAGACGGCGCAAGAACCGCATCCGATGCAGCGACGATAGTCAACCGCGATTGCATATTTGTTAGCCATGTTTACTCCTTCCTATTCCGCGCCTTTAATAGTGGGGGTGAAAATCGCTGGATCACTCGCACCACTGCCATCCCAAGGCTCGATCTTGATACGATTGTCGAAGAACGAGCAGTTCACAGCATAAGGATCGGCATAGTCCGTCGTAAGAGCGCTCATGGAGCCACGCTTGGTCTCGCTTTCCGCATAGCCCTTGTAGTAAACCGTGCAACCCTCTCGAACACCGGAGTTGAAAGAAGCAACCAAGACACAGTCGCCCAACCAGTTGGATGCCAGGATTTCCGCACCATCTTCGATGCCATATTTCTGACCGTCTGCCGGGTTGATGAATAGGCGTGGGTTCGGATTGAACTGGCGCGCCCACGTGTCCATGAACATCGTCATATGAACACGAGAAGGATTACGCCATGACATACAGGTCAGCGGATATTCCGCAGCATATTCACTGTTAACACCTGTGACCTTGTTTTCGAAGTATGTCGGCATTTGCTCGCGCTCGACGTTTGAGGTGTCGTAGTTGGAAGCTGTGCGTGGAGCAGGTGCGTCAACATAGAACATCAAACGACCGGTTTCACTAATGAAGTTCTTTAAGCCGACGTTGCCCACATAGACATCCTCATCAACGTAACGCATTTCCTTTTGCTCGCGCAATGTCGCCATGCTGATGCCGTGCTCTACCGCTGCTGCAACGTCGTCGAAGGTGCCCTTCCACCAAGTATCATTGTCGATTTCATTGACGATATCACCAACACCGATGTACTCGGACATAAAGCGTGCGATTTCCGCATCAGGTTTGGCTTCATACATGGGTTCGATGCATTTCTCGGACAAACGGACCGTCTTCATGTGGCCCAGCGGTACGACGTCTTCGAATTCGTACATATCGCATGCGGGTAAAAGAATATCAGCATAGCGCGCTGTGTCGGTCAGATAGTTATCCTCGACAATGATCATTTCCATCTTATCGAGGAATTCCTTTTTCACGCGATTTGAATTGACGGAGCCACCGATCAACCCGCCATGGGATACCCAAAGAGTCTTAACCGGATATGGCTCGCCTGCCAATACACCGGAATTCAAGATGTCGCAAGCAGCGAGGAAGGTCACAGAACTGACCATCTTTCCGTTTGAAGGTACTGAAGATGCATGACCGAAGAAGTTACCGTACATCATATCGAAACCGCCTACGGAACGACCCGGCTCGCCGAAGTTGCCCGTCATAGCGATAAGTGCAGTCATGGCGTATCCAGCGTGCAAGCCATTCTCATAAGCACCGGTGCCGAAATTGATGTAGTGAGCAACCTTGTTTTCAGGTTGCAATGCGTTGTAAAGGAAGTCGAAATCCTCCTGCGAGATATCGCAAGCAGCAGTGACCTTATCGAACGTCCACTCAGAGACATGATCCTTGAACTTATCCCATGCGGTGACGTACGTGCTATCAGGGCAACTCCAAGCCGGATCCTTGCATGTGTCGAAAGGTACAGGCTTACCTTCACTTTCGGACCAGACCATAATCGCATCGATTTCGGTTGGCTGGCCGGTGACCCAGAAAGGAGGACCGACATGCATGCCCTCGCCAAACGCGCTGCCGCGAGCGTAAAGACCTGTTGCGGCATCAATCAAATAAGGTGCACAGGTGTTGTTAAGTACGAAATCAGCAGCGAAGGTCCCTTCGTCGATGAAGCGTTTGATGAGACCTAGGAACAGTGCTGTGTCGTTACCCATGCTAACCGGAACCCACTTGTCCGCTTTAGCGGCCGTTGCCGAGAAATGCGGATCGACAACAATGATCTTTGCACCGGCGTCCTGGGCGTCGAACAAGAACTTGCCCATCTGAATCTGTGCGAAGATCGGATTGCCGCCGAACAACACGATGTAATCCGAGTTGACAAAGTCGGCAGGTTCGCTTTGATCGAACCACTGCAAACCACCACGTGTCAAGCCAACGTTGGTTGCAGCATCGAAAGAATAATCCCACTTGGTGCAGCCTGTAGCATTGAACATACGCATAATCAAACCCGATGAACCATGTAGGGAGCCCTGCGCGCCGCCGCCGCCCATGTAGATTGAGTTTGCAAGTGGGCCGTAGGTTTCCTCAGTCTTCTTCCACTGTTCGCCAACGAGCTCGCCTGCTTCTTCCCAGGTAATGCGCTCCCATTGACCGGCTCCGCGCTCAGTACCTTCAACACGCTTCATCGGGTACTGGATACGAGCCTCTGAATAGGTACGCGTAACGCGAGACTTGCCCTTCAAGCATGTGCGGAATGGATAATCAGCTTTCGGCTTCATGTTACTTACGTTACCGTCGCGCACGTAGATATTGTATTGACAGAATGAGCAACTCCAAGAACAGGTACAGAAGAACTCGTCCCCAACTTCCTCTACACCCTGATTCGTCTCAAGATTCTGCATATCGTCTTTGCCACAAGCAGCAAGCGTGCCAACGAAAGCAGCGCTGGCTACAGCAACGCCTGTTCCTTGTAGGAAAGTACGACGAGATAGAGATGTCCTCATTAATCCTCCTTCTTTCTCCCTCTGCACTGGCTACTTGCCGGCTAATAACCAGTATCAACAGATTGTTTGTGGCGTTTGCCACGGAGAGCATTATAACTACCCTCCTAGTCGGCGAAAACAAGGGACGTTGCAAAATAGAATTTCATTACCGATATTGATGTATCTTGACTAACCGCTTGGCTCACATTTGCTGCAACGTTTGCATGACCGCAGCAAAAGAGCACTCTATACCGGTGTCATAGTTTTCTTTTAACAAAGAACATCCCTTTATACGACGAAAACCTCTTAAGGTTACAAGCGAGCTATTTGCTTTTGAGATTTACGGTCGATCATATTGCGAGCCAAACGCAGAATCGCGTAAAACGCAAACAAGCCCGTATAGACAAGGATATTCGAAAATGCAGAAGTAGACGTACTGCCTGATATGACCGTCGACCTACCATAAATTACGGCAGTACCGATAAGCAAAGCGATGTGCGTATATATGAGAAAGAAGAAAGCATATGAACATTTTTGTACGCTCCGCCACGAATCACGCGACATGCGCATCTTTATGAAATCAAAGGAAGTGGCGCCTAGGACGACCACGAACAAGGTGAGCAAAATTCCGGTTATAATCGCCACGGCAACCGAAATGGGTAACAAACCTTTTAATAGACCTGATACGTATGGCAGAAAATACGATACGACGTGCCCTACCATGAGCAAACACGCAATCACAGAAAGATATCCACGTATGGGCTGGAGCAGCGCGCGTATTCTTGAAGTTCTTCCAAAGACCCCTGTGAACATCACGATAACGAACAAAGCAAGCGGTAAAAATGCACGGCGCATAGAGAGAATAAGAGTTTGATCGACAGGGTGAGGAAACGAAATCACCGTACTCGCAAACAGAACCACGTCAAGCATGAGCGCTAACGCGTAAAACACAACAGGTTGTTTTCGTAATACCGGTTGAAGTACGATAACGGTAATTATGGTAATGATGAGCACAGGAACGAACGACATGGATAGAACCCCTTCATTCTCCTTTTGTGCCGGTTTACTTGCAGGATAGTAACCGGTATCAAATGTTTGCTGTGGTGTTTGCCACAGCAAACATTATAACGAACCCACCTTTTGGAAATAACCAAGAGTGACGCCAAATGAATTTCATTACCGATATTGATGTATCTTG
>JAAXUU010000041.1:0-1568 GCA_013335845.1 Actinomycetota bacterium | reverse complement strand
CGCCCGGCTTTGATTTACTGAATCATTCACATGAACACAGCGAGAGAGGGATATATAACGTATGCAACAACGGGTACGGCTGCAGAATTCTTTAGTACGATTTTTGTACGCACGTCAGGGGGCTCAACCATCGACCGCAAGTTCATGAGGGGCTACATCATGTTCGATATAGCCCCTCATGGTTACAATCAAATTTTATTGCGAAGATCAGACTCGTGAATTATGCGTGGTCTACACGAGTTCTTCGGCGAGAACCGAACCTAGTAGCAAACCTGAACCGGCTGCGGGGATGATATCTTCAGTACCGGCAGTGCAACCGGCAGCATACAAGTTAGGGATGGGATTGCCGGCACCATCCAAGACCTCCATACGGTCGCTCACTGTCAGGCCACCACAACTCTTGTAGCGCACCGGGGCATTGCGGAGGAAGTAATACGGAGGGACCAGCTTCTGCAGAAAAAGAGTCTTGCCAAACTCGGGGTCTGCCTGGTTGTCGCAAATCGTGTCCCAATCAGCAAATGCTGTTTGAACGGTTTCCAGCGCCAAGCCCATCTTCTCTGCAAGCTCCTCAATTGAATTCGCAGTCTGGATAGCAACACCGGCATGCATAATGACTTCTTGGTCGATGCCATTTTGAGCCGTAGTATCCCAGATGCTATACCATTCATTGTATCCCGCAGCGAGGCACCCTGTTGCAGCGTTATGTACAGCGGTCTCACTATAAAAGCGCTTGCCATTGGGGAGCAATCCGATCAGTGGGTAAAAGGTGCCGAGCATGTGGCCTGCTTCATGTCGGGGATTGAGATTACCTGATGCTTTCATCCCGGAAAGGGTACCGCCTGCAGCAACGCCTGCAGCAATAGTGTCGCCCTTGCGACCCGAAACGATGTTACCGATAAACGCCCACTCAGGAGCATATTTGACCATCCATTCTTGATTGGAGACGTAACCACCACCGGCAAGAACAACGGATTTCGCCTTGATGTCGACAATGGAACCGTCCTTTGAGGCAAAGCGACCACCGGCAATGGCGCCGGTATCATCGGTTATAAGAGTCTTTAAGGTAGTTTCGAATAGATAAGTAACTCCTGCTTCAATGACCTTCTCGTTTATCAGCTCAAATTCGTCATACATCGCGCAAAGCCCGCCCTTGGGGAAGAATGCCTGATGATAGGGACTCTCACGAATCGCTTGAAACTCATATCCCCAGTCGTAATGCATCTTGTCAATAAACTTGCCACCCCACATCTGAAGCAAGACAGTGCGCTCGAGGCCTGCCTCATTACCCTCATAGTAAGGAGCAAATTTTTCGCGGATCCCTTCTTCGGTCATATACTTTTCGGGACGCTCTTCTTTGGTAAGCTCCGCTGTCGTGCACATTTGGCAGGCTGCAGAATAGATAGCATCTCCGCCGTAAGCGGAATTCTGATCGACGATAAGAACATTGAGCGCAGCGACAGCGGGGTCGATGGAAGCGAGCATTCCCGAAATACCGGCGCCCACAATGAGAACATCGACTTCCTGGGCGAAGTTCACATCAGCATTACCTATTGCCGTGACGGCTGTCG
>JAAXUU010000040.1:6620-8573 GCA_013335845.1 Actinomycetota bacterium | reverse complement strand
AACCCGCCTTTATGCACTGAAACATAAGCTTCCTCTCTTCGAAGCATTACCGATCTCCAAAACCAAGATAGATTGGGAGGAAGGGCGTATCGCCCCGCCTCTCGTCGCGTGTGATCTCGCCGAATATAACGAGTCACAGAAGAAGAGTCTCGGTAATATCACTCTGTATCAAACGCTGATTACCCAACTCACGCGCTATGCGCTCACCGAAGTCGAGAATCGCATCGAGACCGAGAAGAACCGGGATGCTTTGATGCGCGAGATCCTCAAGCTGGACTCCAATCTCAACCAACGACAGCGGAACATATTGGGGAGGGCGCTTCGCGTGCCACAAGCGGAATTCCAGATCCGCTACCATCAGATAAACCACGGAATCGCCTATACAACCGCCCGACGGGACCTCCTTGAACTTGAAGAGAGAGGGTATCTATCCGTGGCCCAGCGCGGCAAGACATTCGTATTCGTACCGACCCAAAACCTCCAGGAACTTAGTAGTTCCACATCGACGAAAGGCCGCGCATGAACGTAACCGTGAAGTTCGCCCTTACTCCGTCCGTCAACGAAAAAACCGCCCATATTCTCGAGTTGCCGACGGCCGCTACCCTTGGGGACCTGAAGGTGCTGATGATAGAGCAGTCCCCCGAGTTAGACCGAACGTTTCAAACACACACCTGCCTCATCAACCATGTAGCGGGTAAAGACGACTCTATTCTGAACGATGGCGATGAGATCATCCTCTGGCAACTCGCACACCACGGATAAAGCCTACTAAGCAGGCTTGTCTCAAATCCACCCACTTCTATCGAGGAGAATGCCATGCTCGCCCTCACACCCGACGAACAAGAGCGCTACAAAAGACAGATGCTCCTGTCGGATTGGGGTGAAGAAGGCCAACTTCGGCTCAAGTCATCGAAAGTTTTCATCGCAGGAGCCGGTGGGCTCGGAAGTGCCGTAGCAACCTATCTGGCGAGCGCGGGGGTTGGGGAAATCCGTATCTGCGATTCAGATCGCGTCGAGCCCTCGAACCTCAACCGGCAGATCCTGCATGACGATTCGATGGTCGGTGAGCTGAAAGCCCTCTCTGCAGAGAAGACGTTGAAAGCATCGAATCCGTCGATCAAGGTGACTTCATGCTCGGAGCGTTTGGATAGCAGCAACGCTCATTCGATCATCGGGCATCCGGATATCATCATCGACTGCCTTGATAATTACGAGACGAGATTCGTGTTGAACTCCTATAGCGTTGAACAGGGGATTCCTTTGGCACATGCTGCGGTGACAGGGTTTCGTGGTCAGATCATGCTCCTGCACCCGCCGATAACCCCTTGCCTGAGATGCCTGCTCCCCGATGATGTCGACTCCGGCCCCGCTCCTGGTCCGGCACTAGGAGCTGCTGTCGGTATGGTCGGATGCATCGAAGCCCTTGAAGTCATCAAGTACCTCACGGGTATCTGCACTCCCCTTCTCGGACGCCTGTTGGTCTTGGATGGGGCTGAGATGGTGTTCAAGACCTTGGTTGTCGAGAAAAGTAGCTCATGCCCTGAATGCGGCGCCCGGAACGAGATCGATCTAAGCTGATCGTCAATTCTTCGAAGCGAGAGTGCTAGGGAAGTTCCCACGCAGCATACCGTTGAAACGCATGACGACCAGATGGGATGCCTGCGCATCGCCCGGTTGGGGCAAAAACCAAAGCCTTACCAAGCGGAGTTCCGAATCGGCGTCGAAATAGACACCCATGATACCATCCCTTGATTCGACCCAATTATTCTCCTGTTTAGCGTAAGGTGGATCGGGAGTTTGCTCTTTGAAGAAAGCAGCGACTTCAAAGAAGGGTTTTGGGCACGAATAATATTCCCATTTTACCGCCGTTGTCGACATCTGCTTGAGTGCGTCGACTCCCGACCAAGAAAAATCCACGGGGTCGGCAAGAAGCTCCGCTCCTTCGAAGTGAGG
>JAAXUU010000040.1:0-6610 GCA_013335845.1 Actinomycetota bacterium | reverse complement strand
CGTCCCTCGGGGTTACAGGGGAGTCCAAAGCGCCTGGGTCCAACGCCTCGGAAGAAACTGCCGAATCGGCGAGTTTGGCAGTCCGGGAAGATTCGGCGCCTAATTGGGGTGTTTCTCCTTCATCACCCGGGTCTATGATTCCGCGCAAACTGGAAAAGAACTCCCTGCGCGTGAACTCCTTTTCTGACATTCTCAGCTCCTTTTGTGACTTGCCTGCTCTACCCCTTGCGATGAACGAACGAACGGCGTTCGTTAGGGGGGACACCTCGCAGCAGGGAAATAACGCTTGTTCTGGAGAAGCCCCGGCACCAGCCAGGGCTTCTCCCGTTCCTCGCTGAGGGGCAGTGAGGAACAAAATCGGTTCTGTAGTTACGTGCACAAGCCATTACCGACCGATGCTATTCCAATCCCTCTTCCGTCAGAGAGGGACCGAGAACCCGTTCACATTGTCTTACACGATCGGAAAGTACCTCTTTTACTTCGCCGGAAAGCATCCCGAATGCGCGACCGTCGGAAATCAACTCGTCGACCACTGTAGCTAGATCGGAATCCCCAACCGTATCGCGGATCCAAGTAACAAGGCTCGAATAATCGATATGGTGGATATTCTTCCTGCTTACGACCGCATAGTCCCTACCGGTGAGGTCTTCGAGAAACTGGCTTACCTCATGCACGCTCTTCATCCGGGCAGGCATCTGACCACTACGCGGTGTGAACACCGTCCCTACTATGATGTCTCCGGTCGCAACATCACATAAAGTACGCTGAGCCTGCTCTATGGAGGGGGTTAGCACTTCCATCGCTATGCCCCCAGTTTCCCGTAGGACTCAAGTTCGTCGGCTATATAATCGAGACCGAGTTCCTCGAGAGTCGCACGCGTCGGCCATCCGTTCGTTTCGTCCCAACCTTCAGCTGCATAGTAGCGAGTCTTAAAATCCTCGACCTTCACTTTGTCGAGTGAACGGCTGTTTGTGCTTTTGTATACCCACTCGCCGTCGATACGCATAGGCACGGTATAGGGAGCTTCGTAGGTAGCGAGACCGAAAGGAGCCGCACTGGGATTGTAGTTATATTCACCGTAGACCTCGGTGTCACGATGGCGACCCTGCAAGGTCCAGATAGCACGCTCAAGGTTGTAAATCTTGCGTCCGAGAGCGATACCGTCTTCGAATTTCTCACCCTTTGCGGTTACTGCCTCAGTCAACCACTCCTCGGCTTTCGGTGTGACGCCTTCCATGTTCTCGCCGTAGGGGTTGATGAAGTCCGCATACGTGTAGTCACAGAAGACCAAGGACTCCTTGTAATATTTCTGATAATACGTGTGCCACCTTACCAACTTGATCATCGAATCCGAGTAGATACCCTCATCGCTGTGATCGATCAGATTGGGATCATCATTGAATGGGACCATCTTAGAGGAGATGATTTCGGCCATGCGCTCGGCGGAAACCTCCGGCTCCATACCCATGAGCCCCCAGATCGTCGGAGCCCAGAAGACGAAATAGTTGAAGTCATGCATATTGTGGTCACGCTCTTGAAATAGATTACCCCAGCCCCACTCCGTCTCATGACGCGCATCGTAGTGGTGGACGTATCCGGACGCCTGCAAAGGCAACCAACCCGACGCGACGTCTTCCTCGAGACGGCCCCACTTCGTCGCGCATTGCCATAAACCAAGCGCGAGATCGGCACCGATATCCAGGTTATACGCGATAGCTTCGGTCAATGCCACCGCGAATTCCTCTTCACCGATCAGGTCGTACGGAAGGCTGGATTCGATCTGCTTACCCACTCCGAGAATGCCGTTTTCGTAAAGCGCCTTGAGCCAAAGCACGGTCGACATCATGGGATAGGAGTTGATTCCAAGGCGCTGCACTTGGTCGCAGCCGACGAGGACCGCATCGGTTTTCGCGCCTTTGTGTGCGGCCATGTCGAACGATGAATACCAGAGGAAGTCCAAACAACGCGACTCGTTGCCCATCTTCCTCTCGGTTCGACCTTTGCAGTTGCGGATACACCCGCTGCAGCCATGCACGCGAGCCTTCATACCTTCGGGGTACCCAACGGCGGCAACGCCCTGGCTCGAACCCATCGGTACGCTCATCGCAGTCGTCTTCAGGTCATCCAAATTGCCCGAAGCGCTGAAACCGCGTACCCATTGGCGGGCTTCCATGAGTCCTGTGGGATCGGCGATTTCCACTCCACCTGTACCGTAGATGCTCAAGGCCTTGAGGTTCTTAGATGCGAATACGCCACCCGATCCACCCTGACCGGCAGCTTGACCGGCATCATGGATAAGAGCCGACCATGGTCCGTACTTCTCGGCACTCGGACCTGTCGTTATGATAGCGGGGCGCTGCGTGGTACGACCGTCATCTCTTCCGGTTCCAAGGTAATTCCACTCGCCAAGCTCACGCTCCATTACATCGGACCAGATGAATTCCTGAGTCTCCCAGGTATCGAGATCCCAAAGGTCCGTCGCGTTCTCGAACGTCACCTTATCCTGGATCACGTTGATCCAAACCGGCGTCTCCGACTTGCCTGTTATAACGACCCCGTCCCAACCGGCGAACTTGATCATACTTCCGAGTCGTCCACCGATGAGCGAACCCGTCAGGTAGCCGACAGGCCATCCCCAGAGTCCGACATAGCTTACCCGCACCCGTCCACCGGCCGAGGGGGCAAAGGTTCCCGTGAGGGGTGATGTCATGATCTGGATGATGTTGCGTGGGTCGGTTCCGTCTGTCAGCGTCTTATCTTCGGCAAGATCCCAATAGATCGCAGCGGCCATACCTTCGCCACCACCCCACGATTCATACTTAGCAGTCTCGATCTCTCCGACCTCTTGAGTCGTTAGGTCGATCGTGAGAATTTTACCAATATATCCGTTAGCCATCGATGTCCTCCTTATCGAATTGAATGTTGTTATTCAGAGATGATGCCGAATGTCTGCCATGCGACGGACGTATGACCCAGATCGACGTCGTAGCCCAATCCGGTCTGCATCGGTATTTCCTTGGTGAGCTCGAGGGCTCTCGTGGAACACGCTTCCACGCACGCGAGCATTCCCTCTTCCTTGTTGTTCCAATTTGGGGTATTTGTGCACAGATCGCACTTCTGTGCGTGCTTGTCGATAGGATTCCACTGCACACGCGACGGTGTGTAAGGGCACGCATTGATGCATCGCTCGCAGCCTATGCACTTCTCATCGTCTACGGTGCGTACGCCGGTCTTGGGATCCGCGTGCATCGCGCCGGTCGGACAGGCTTCGACACAACTTGGGAAGGGACACTGGTGGCACTGGTAGATATGAAGGTCATTGGGATATGCTTCGGTCGAGTCCTGTACGATTTGTATGCGCGATAATGACAGGTTCGTTTGTCCGTGATGCATGAGCGAACAAGCAAGCATGCAACTCATACACCCCGAACACTTCTTGGAGTCGACCAAGAGGTATCCATCTGAAGCGGCTATCGCATATATGTCGTCTTTGCCGAGTACGCCCGTGGTGACCATACCGCCGAGAACGACTCCCACACCGACGCCACCGACGCCCGTCATGAATTGACGACGCGACATCCCGTTGTTCTCTGTGACCTGCTCCTTGTTTTCATCGATTAGTTCAGACATCTTTTCTACCCTTCCTTATGCTTTCGAGGAATCGGCCGCAACAGCTTCATCATTTGTTTCATCGGACGTTTTCTGAGCCGTGAGTCGTGCATACCAACCGCCGTGTTCTTCCTTGGCGTGCTCTTTGGATATATATCCGGTTATCATCGAGGGAAATGTCTTCCAAGAGAACGGTGCGATTGCCGCGAAGAAGACATGCGCGAGGAAGAAGAGCAACATGATGATGGTCGAGATATCATGAACCCACGTCATCGCACCCATGAACGCCGCCGGAATGTCGAACATGTGGGCTGCCACTTTGATGAAGCCCGTGATGATGACGCCGAACGTTGCGACAAGGGCCATAATGTACGCAGCCTTTTCACTCTCGAAGTATTTGTCCTCAGGTGGCATAGTGAATTTCTTGAAGCCGAGAAGAAGCCCGTAGTGCCTCACGGTGTAGGGGATCATGTTTTCCGTAGGCAGATGTTCGGCGAAGCGGTACTGCGAGATGATGGTATTCGCAGCGTAATAAAACGTACCGAACAGAAACACCACCACGGCGGCGAAGTGGACGTTCATCCACGCAACCGAGTTCGGACCAGTGGTTGCTCCACTGTTGACGAATGAGGGCGTGAAACGCAAGCCCATGATAATTCCCGACACAAGTAGAATCGCAGTGCCGATCCCATGCGTCCAATGCTCGAGCCTTGCAGCGCGGTCATGACGCAACACTTTGTCACCTAGCACCACCGGATCCTGCCGCTTCGTGAAACCTGCGGCGAAAACTCCGATAAAAGGCGCCAGAAAGACAAGCCACGTCAGGTTGTCAAACCATAATCCTTCTTGCATCCTACCCCTCCCAGACCACCGGGACTTCTGAAAGTCCTCCTCCTTGCATCTATGGGGCAATCATGCTAGAAACCCAAAAACCCGTCAATTTATCGATTACACATACGTCTTCACGAACCGAACGGTCCACAAAATCGGTTTATGAATTCATTTTGAATACATAGCGCCCGCGTTATTCGTCGCACGTCAGACTATGTCTCCATTTTCGCGGGAGTAGCCAACACGATATGAATAGGTGGAGGAGATTTGCGGAGTTATTTCAAGCCGACACGCTCGACTTTTAAAAGCAGGGACTGCCGCAATCGGCGCCTTTGTGAAGCTTAGCGGATTGCTTCGAATTCACTGCTTCCCGTTCGCCGGCGCAACTCAACCACAGGCAATGAGGCCCCCGCAAACGTGTTCAGAACAATGACCGGGAATAGCTCCGGCACCTAGGCTCGGAGCGGAGAGATCACACGTAATCCGGCGCGATTTCGGTTGATGTAAGAACTATCAGCAAGACGGTCGAGGTGCCATCGAGTGATCGACCTCTCGATCGCTCAGACCGTAAGATCGCCGAGCTCATACGAAACGACGTTCCCTAAATCATCTATGCTCAACTGCAACTGGCACCCGATTCTACCTCCCGAGAAGATGATCGTGTCGAACAGGACGGCAGTCTCGTCCAAAACGGTAGGGAAAGGCTTTTTCATTCCAACGGGGGAACAACCACCATGAACGTAACCTGTAAGCGGAAGCAGGTCTTTCGATTTGAGCATCGCAATGGCTTTTTCGTTCACACATTTGGCAGCTTTCTTCAAATCCAGTTCGGCTGCCACCGGAATCACGAAGACGTAGTTCGCACCGGATTTCCCTACGGTGACAAGCGTCTTGAAAACCCGGTCGGGGTTCTGATGTAGAACCGCGGCGACTTCGACTCCGCTGATCGCACCGGTGTTCGCATAGCTATAAGTCTCGTAGGGGATTTTCTTCTGGTCGAGAATCCGCATTGCATTCGTCTTGTCATCCATCGATTACCCCAGTCCGTCTTCTCTTTCAGAATCAACGCCGATGGGATCCTACGCCCATGTTACAGCCCTCGATACACATCGGACGCCGAAGCGTCCGAGTTATAGTACCAAAATCTGTAGCGTTCGAAAATGTCAGTTGAAGGCAAACAGGGAGAGCGGAGAATCGAGTCCCCCCACTCCCCCTGCAGTCGTTTAGCGGGTCAGAAGAGCGAAACGGGTGTCACCGTCCATCTTCTTGACGAGGTCCTCGACCTCGCCGTGATACATGCACCACGCCTGGCAGTGCTGCACGCACATGGGCATCTTGCCCTTGGTGACGCGGTCCTCGCACATATCGCAGGCTTTTGTGAGCACTGGCAGGAAGAACCACTCCCACTTACCGGCTTCGTCGCCCGTCTCGTACTTGAAGGGTCCGGTTTCGGTGAGCTTGATGCCGAACTCTCCTTTCGCAAGTCCGAGCTGTTTCTTGCATGCCACTTCACAGGAATGACACCCCGTGCAGTATTCGTAGTTAATAAGGATACCTTTCATGTTCGTCTCCCACTCTTTCTAAAAAGGTTCGCAAGGGGTGAAGGTCTTGAAGCCACCGAGCTCTGTTATCTGTTCTCCGGGTATCGTGTCGCCCTCTTCGACCTTGTAGATCTTGCAGCAGATGTTCTTGAAGGGTCCGCCGATACCACCATGGCCGGTCTCGAACGAGTGCGTCAGGTTGTTGACGTTGCAATTGAAGGTTCCGAATAGATTGGGTTCTGCAGCTTCCTGCTCAGGGAACCACCAACCGTGCTCTGCGTGGACGTAGTTCGGATTCAAGGTGGCATCCACTTTGACCTGCTGCATGCAGCGGCCCTGGGTGTTCTCCATCCAGATCCAATCGCCATCGTGCATGCTGTATTCCTCGGCAGTTTGCGTACTTATTCTCACGAGCGGGTTGGGATGGAATTCCCGCATAGTCGCCTGCTGGCGGTTCTCGGAATGGAAGAACTCATAGGAACGGGACCCGTTGATGCATATGAAGGGGTATTCCTTGCGGAAACCCTCATCGTTGAGCCATGCATCGACCGTGATACTCTCGCGATGCATAGGGAATGGATCGAGACCCCAAGCGCCGAAGGTAGCGTACGGTATAAGCTCTATGCGGC
>JAAXUU010000254.1 GCA_013335845.1 Actinomycetota bacterium | reverse complement strand
TTCTGCGCTCGGGTTCGTCTAGGGCGACCGGTGCGGCAAAACTACAATCCACCTGAAGGGGGTTTATGATGATAGGAGAGGCGATCGCGGTTTTAGTAATCGCTTTGGCGGCGCTACTGATATTCTTGCACATCAAAGCGCGTGTAAGCGGCAAATCAGGTGTATTCTCATGTGCTGGTTGTAAAGGTTGTGCCGGTGAGAAGGGCTGTTCGGGGTGTACAGGCACGGAACCCGACGACCGCTGCCACGTGGACCGGAAGAATCTCTAAGCGGGAAGCAGGCTGAAGAAGTATAATGGGCCAGGTTATGGCGCAGTTCTCTAAAACTCAGTCGATTCATTTTATTGCTTGCGAGGCGCATGGTGAAAAAGCTTACAGTTGCAAACGAAGATTACCTTGAAGCTATTGTCGAACTGTGCGACAAAAGCGGTAGTGCGGTGCGCTCGGTTGATGTCGCGACACAGCTCGGAGTCTCGAAGGCGAGTGTGAACAAAGCGGTTGCTATCTTAAAGGATGCCGGCTACGTGGACCAACCTTTCTATGGGGACATCACCCTTACGGATGAAGGTCGTGCATATGGCGAAGAGGTTCTCGGTCGACACCATGCGCTCTATTCGTTCTTACGTGAAACACTCGGCGTGGACGAAGAGACATCCGAGAGGGAAGCATGCGCCATGGAGCATACCATCAGCAACGACACCATGAGGCGATGGGTTGCCTATCTGTCCAATCAGAAGCGTGGGGATTGACGTTTTCCTGCACGCAGTGGCGGGGGAGTAGTCTCCCGGGAATCGTTAATCGTCACACAGGGTGTTCCTGCGAATAGTTTTCCTGGTATTTGAAAACAACTATTGACTTCTCCGTGTTTTCTTATATCCTACGAAATCAGTAGGAAAAGTATGTTATGAAACCGTGCAGTTGGAATAAACCATACAGTTGGAGAGAGAGACCGGTATGAGCACGCAAGGATACATCCGTTCATTGAACATCTCGAGTAAAAAAGGAACGCGCAAGACTCCAATCGTTGCCGGAGTCGCAACTGTTCTCGCAGGGAGCGGTCTCGAAGGCGACGCCCATGCGGGAGATTGGCATCGTCAAGTCTCGTTCCTTGCCGAGGATTCCATCGCGAAGGCACGGGAAGCTGGGCTCGACGTGAGAGCGGGCGATTTCGCCGAGAACTTCACCACCGAAGGAATCGACGTCAAGTCCCTTCCTCTGGGAACCCAGTTGCGTCTCGGTAAAGAAGTCGAAGTCGAGGTAAGTCAGATCGGTAAAGTCTGCCATACACGGTGTGCGATCTATCATCTGGCCGGTGATTGCATCTTTCCTCGCGAAGGGATATTCGCCGTGGTAACCAAAGGCGGTCAGGTATATGTGGATGATCCCATTGAAATCACCCACATTGGAGATGGGTCGTGCGTCCATTCTCCGCAAGAAGCATTGGACGAAGTCGAGGAAGCCCGTAGAAACGGCACTCTATAAATCGATAGGCATGTGAACTCTGGAGATGAGTACTATGGAGATGAGTACTATGAAAAAGGCGATCTATTTGGATAATGCGGCTACCACGAAAGTGATACCCGAAGTTCTCGATGCTATGATTCCCTACTACCAGGATAAATTCTGGAATCCCTCTTCGTTCTACAGTCCGGCTCATACCTGCAAGAACGCCATTGAAGAAGCGCGGGAGCAAATCGCCGATTCGATCGGCTGCGCCCCAAGAGAGATTTATTTCACCTCGGGTGGAACCGAGTCCGATAACTGGGCGCTCGAGGCGACGGTGGATGCGTATCAAGGCAAAGGCAACCATATCATCACAACCAAAATCGAGCACCACGCAATCCTTCACACCTGTGAATACCTCAAGCGCCGTGGTTGTGAAGTGACCTATCTCAACGTCGATAAGAATGGCAAAATCAATCTCGAAGAGCTCGAGGCTGCTATCAGACCAACGACTATCCTGATATCGATAATGTTCGCGAACAATGAAATCGGCACCATCCAGCCGGTGAAAGAGATCGGTGAAATCGCCCATAAGCATGGCGTGCTTTTCCATACCGATGCAGTACAAGCGTATTGCCATGTCCCTATAGATGTAGATGAAATGAATATCGATATGTTGTCTGCAAGCGGACATAAATTCAACGGACCGAAGGGCGTGGGCTTTCTCTTCGTTCGCAAAGGTATCAAGAACAAGTCGTTCATGCATGGCGGTGCCCAAGAGCGCGGACGGCGCGCCGGTACCGAGAATGTCGCGGGTATCGTCGGGATGGCGACCGCAGTGAAGTACAACTTGGTTGCGCTCGATGAACGTGTAGTTCATGAGACGAAAGCGCGCGATTACGCGATACAGCGCATCGAAAGCGAAATACCGTATGCAAGGTTGAACGGTGATCCCATCGATCGCCTGTCCAACAACATCAACTTCAGCTTCCGCTTCATCGAGGGGGAGTCGATGCTCCTCAAACTCGATGCCTGCGGAATCTGCGCTTCCAGTGGATCGGCTTGCACCTCGGGGTCGCTCGATCCTTCGCACGTTCTACTCGCGATAGGTCTGCCTCACGAGATCGCACATGGCTCGATTCGCTTGACCTTATCGGAGGATATCACAACGGAGGATTTGGATTACGTTGTCGATAATCTGAAGGAAATCGTCGCATACCTCCGCGACATGAGCCCACTTTGGGAAGACTTCACTAAAAAATTAACTGCTTGATCATTGTACGATCAATGCATGAAGGGAGATACCGATGGAATATTCAGATAAGGTGATCGAGCATTTCACGTGTCCGCAAAACGTGGGTGATATCGAGAATCCAAGTGGGGTCGGCACGGTCGGCAATGCCAAATGCGGTGATATCATGAGGATATATTTAGACATCGACGAAAATCAGGTGATTCGGGAAGCAAAATTCAAAACATTCGGTTGTGGTGCAGCAGTTGCCACCAGTAGCATGGCCACCGAATTGGTCAAAGGGCGCAGCGTCAAAGAGGCTCTCGGCATCACCAATAGAGCCGTGATGGACGCACTGGATGGTTTGCCCGCAACCAAGGTACACTGTTCTTTGTTGGCAGAAGAGGCGATTCATGCCGCACTCTGGGACTATGCACAAAAAAACGGCATCGAAATCGAGGGACTGGAAAAGCCCAAG
>JAAXUU010000039.1 GCA_013335845.1 Actinomycetota bacterium | reverse complement strand
ATCAGTTCTGGCTTTCCAAGAGCGAGACGCAGATATCCTTACCTATGGAATGGATATCCCCTTTGACGGTGCAGAAGACGACCTTGCCGGAAACCTGGCCTGATGAGGCGGGCAGAAGCTCCTTGACGCGCTTGTGCGCCGCCGTCATGGCATCGGCCGCGACCATCAGTTGAGGAAGGAACACCTCGCCACGTCCGTACGCGTCGCCGAGACCTTGTATGGCAGGGGTGAGGATTTCGGGGATGATGATTGCGGGATCCACGCCCGAAGCGACGGCCGCGTCGACCAAGGCCGGTATGCCCTGTTCATCGCCGAGAAGGATCGCGTGATTCAAAGCCACGCGTGGGTCTCGATCGGCCTCCTTTTTCGCTTCGCCGCCCGTAAGGGATTCCATACCCTGTGCGGCGGAATCCATCACGCTTCGATACGCTTCCTGCCACGCTGCGAAAGCCGTCTCGAAATCGCTTTCGCCACGTACGCGCTTATCGCTCTCTGCACGGATAGCCTCGATGACGGCGGTGTTATTGGGATTGACGATAGCGACATCCATCCCTGCAGCCACCGCAGCAGCCGCGAAAGCCGCGTTCAGGACAGGACGATTCGGTAGGCTGTGCGAGACGTTCGAGACACCCAGAACCGTCGCGATCCCCCTCTTGTGGCAGGCGCGCAACGCACCGAGGGTTATCTCGGGTGCTTGCGGATCCGCCGCCGCTGTCATAGTCAGCGCGTCGACGATGAGGTCTTTATCGGAAAGTCCGTAATTGTGGGCGGCCACCCTTATGCGTTCGACGATTTCAAGACGCCCCTCGATAGTCGCGGGGATCCCGTTCTCATCGAGAGCGAGCACGACTACGGATGCCCCGTACTGCTTTGCAAGCGGTAGGACCTTCTCGTAGGAGGAACGCTCGCCGTTGCATGAGTTTATGAGTGCCCGGCCGGGATAGATGCGCAAGGCCTTCTCGAGCGCTTCGTAATTCGTCGTATCGAGTGCAAGCGGCAAACCGCTGCTACCCACCAACGCGCGCACCGCCACAGGCAGGGCTGCGACCTCGTCGACATCTGCTGCACCGACGTTCACATCGAGGATATTCGCACCGGCAGCTGTCTGCTCGGCCGCGAAAGCACGGACGGTACTCATGGACAACGTGCGTAGCTCTTCCGCCAAAACCGGCTTCCCTGTCGGATTGATGCGCTCACCCAGAATGAGCGTCGGCCGACCCGCACCGTAGTAGACGCTCGTGCGAGGGCCCGACAAGGCTGTTCCGGGAAGACTATCAAGATGGGGCAGGACGTCTCGATCGGCGAGAGCGGCGTTAAGCGCACCGGTGAAAGCCGGAGTGGATCCGCAACATGAACCGACGAGCTGTGCACCGACCTCACGGAATTTCTCGCCCCATTCGGCCATTTCCTCCGGAGTACCGGGGAAAATCGTATTGTCATTCGCGTCGAGTGTCGGAAGACCGGCGTTGGGCTGCACGATGAGGGGTAGCTTGGTCGCAGCCGACATCGCGCAAAGAAGCGGGTATATCTGCGCAGGTCCGAGGCCGCAGTTCAGACCGACGGCATCCGCACCGGCTGCTTCCAATATGACCGCAGCTGTCGCCGGGTCGGTGCCCGAAAGATCCATGCGCCCCGACTCATCGAAGGTACAGGTAACCAGAACGGGAAGATCGCAGGCTGCACGTGCGGCAAGCACGGCTGCACGCGCATCGGAGATATCGACCATCGTCTCGATCAGGATCGCATCGGGTTCAGCTTTCGCCAGAACCGAGATTTGCTCGAAGTATTGGGCGAATACCTCTTCGAAGGTGGCGCTACCCAAAGGCTGCATCACGAGCCCGCACGGACCGACATCTGCCAATACGTGCTCCGGGTGTACTTGTTTCGCGATCATCACACCCGCGAGATTCAATTCTTCGAGGCGGTCCTCCAAGCCGTACTCGCGCAACTTCGCACGCGTCCCACCGAATGTGTTGGTGATCGCACAGTGCGCGCCGGCAAGATGGTAGTATCTATGTACCTCGATGACCATCTCGGGGTCGAGGACATTCAGATGTTCCGGGCACGCGCCCGCCGGCATTCCCTGCCGCTGGAGCATCGTTCCCATGGCTCCTTCGCAAATAAGCATGTCTTTTCCGAAACGCAACTCGATATCCGGCATGTTCTACCTCCGAAAAGCCCTGTCTTCCCTCCGCTGTCGAGCGGATCGGAAGAAACCATCACAACAAAGAACTAGAAAACCAACTTAATGGCACGTCGAGGACACGTGCTCACGCATACCTCGCACAGTACGCAAAGATCGCGATTGATAACCAAAGCCCCGAGGGCATCCAGCGAAAGCGCACCCTGGCGGCAGACGCTTGCACAAAGGCCGCAGTCGACGCAGAGATCGTCGTTGTGCTCGATATCGGCGGCAGCCGGGGAAATGACCATTTTCTGATCGCGCAGGTACTGCTCGGCGGCGACCAGTTTGTCCGCCGTGCCAGTCAGCTCGAGCAACATAACACCCTCGCACCCAGGCTGTATCTGCGAACGCAGGATATTGGGCATGAGGTCGAAATCCTTCACCAGATGATAGACGATCGGCTCGCGGGAAATGGCCGGCGGGAATGTGAGTTTGTAGCGTTTACGCATTGCGCTCACCCTCCTTCTTGCCACGCTGTATGAGCGGTGTCGGCCCCGGCGTTCCCGGCTCGGGAAGTCTCTCGACCGGCTCGGAGAGGAGATATCCCTCTTCGAGGATCCAACGCTTGAGTTCATTCGCGATGGCACGTGCTTTGGGCATCGAGCTCACGCCGCCCGTTCGTACCGTTTTGCCCGCGATCTCGATCTGACCGCTGCGCAACTGCTCATATGTGAAGACCCCGACCTCCGGACGCGAGCGGGAAGGCACGCCGTAATCATAGACCGTCGCCGATATGTCGGCGTCGGTCAGTGCGAGGGTTTCCGCGAGTTCCTCATCCAACACAGGTATGGGGATACCGATACCGACGAAGGATGAAACCCCGTACCCCGTGAAGGAAGCGGCGGCGAAGAACTCGCTGCGCGCACGTTTCAGATCCGCGATGACGGCGATGGTTCCCGCACCGCCGGTGGGGACACCGTGTTTGTCGCGAGGAGCACTCGGGTTGTGCTGCGTACCCTGCCAAGCGACGTAACCGGGAGCGCCGGCGACGAAGCACTTCGTGCCGATGCCTATCGTGCGATAGGTAGGGTCGTTCAAGAGCGGCGACAGTACGCCGGCGCTACAATACACCGCGTTACCCATGTTCGGAAGCAGGGTTCCGAGATAGGTATGCAGGGTCTTATCGGTGGAGTTGACTGCGACGTTGTAATTCTGATACGCGTTACGTGGGTTGAAGAAATACGCCTGGTTGAGGTCGTCGATGGTGATGTACGTACTCACTTCATCGAGAGGATAGCAATCTGTGACCGACCCCAGCGCATCGAGACGGATCTCTTTTCCGGCGATGAGGTCCTCGATGACATGGGCGCCTCCGTATTCAAGTCCGCGCGTCTTCGATTCCTCGGTGCCACCGAGATAGGTGTCGACGGCAGCCAAGCCACCCGATGCCGGCACACCGTTGAGAGTGATCTCCTTCATGCGTATAGGGATGTCGGTGTGACCGAAATTCATGAAAACACCGGTCGAGCACATCGGACCGAAGGTTCCGGTGGTAACGACATCCACCTTTTTCGCCGCGCTCTTCACGCCCTCTTCTTTCGCCAATGCGGCGAATTCCTCCGCTGTCATAACGACCGCATTTCCTTTGGCGATACGATCGTTTATCTCTTCCCATGTTTTCGCCATGATGTGCCTTTCGGAATCTCCGACAATTACAGTACGTGCAAGTTTGCATCTGTTTAAGCGCTCTCATAGTACCTTGTGCGACAGGAAGAGGCAAAGTCCGCGCTGCGAAAAGGCGAAATGAACGGAGAGCATCATGGGCCGATGCGCCGTTTGGCAACTTTGGCAACGTGAGCGTTACAAAACGGGCTCAGACACACAACAACTACACGGTCAAGTCATAGGTTCTCAATCTTCATCTGGCATACTGTGTTCATACGAAGGCGGTTCCCCTGCCGCCCCGTAGATGTTGCCAGACACGACTCGGTTCTTGCAACTGATGACGCAAAATAAGCGTCGCATCCCCTCCTTGTGAGAGCAGCCCGGTTCCCCCACCGGGCTGCTCGCTTTTTCGGGCTTTCCCCCACGATCCACCACGCAGGATATCACTGTTTTTTCTTGTCTCCCCTCCTCCAAAAAAGGGGTTATAGGAAAAAAAGACACCCTCAACGGCTTTTAGCTGGGTGTTTCCGAATTCCCCACGATGGCGTTCGAGTCGCGACGGGAAAAACAAGGGTCGGTTGTCGCACATGACATGAAACAGCGTAAGTCCCCCTCTGTAGGGTGATCGAGGATAGCGGAACTCGAAACGAGGAGGACTTCATGCACGATACACAGGACCGAACTTCGATGAAGGTTTGGTATCGATTCCTACCGATAGTGGTGATGATTCTCCTAGCTTTCACATTTTCCGTTCCCCCGACAGCGCGGGCATTGGAAATCGTAAGTTGGGTCGACGGCCGGTTCTATTTCCAGCACGGTGGCATCGACGTAGGCAGCTGGAGGCATACCGTTCCCTCGACCGGGGAGATAGCATATTGCCTTAACGCGAACATCGATCCACCCGTCGGGGATTGCCCTATCCCGTTCCAGCCGAGTGATGGTTTGTGCAATCTGCTGCTCCACGGCTTCCCCGCGACCCAGCGATACGGCTCGCTTGATAGCGACGAGTGGCGCATGTCGACACAAATGGCCATCTGGATCGCAATGGGGCAGAAGGACAGGACCAGACTCACAGCACAGGATAGCGAGCTCCTTGCCGCCGTGGACTATCTCCTAGCGGACTATGCCAAAGGTACGGGAGAACAACTCTGCATAGACAGCCCGAGCGGGCACGAGGCTCTACCTGAGGTGTTCGATGCTGATGATTCCTTATGGAGATGCGGCCCCTACGCTGTCCGATGTGATAGCGGCGTAAGCTCCATCGACGCGACCATCGCAGTCGCACCTGAAGGCTCCTTTATCGGAGATTCACATGGCAACGCGAAGAGGAACCTCATAAGCGGGGAATCATTCTATCTTTATATGCCCGCTTTGAAAGTCGCCGATAGTTCTCGCGTGGAACATCAACCCAGCGCGACGTTCAACGTAACGGCGCTGGGGATCAAACCCGCATATGTTTGTTGGAGATCGGTCGAAAGTGGCTTTCAGAATATGGTTGTCGCCAGCGTGACACCCGAGCCTGTCTCGGTTCCCCTCTCGGTCGAGTGGGGCGAGCTGGTCGTGACCAAAACCAGCGAGGATGGGATCGATCTCGCGCGCGAATTCCTCCTTTCGGGGCCTTCGGGGGATATACCATTCAGAACCGACGAGAACGGATCCTGGCATTCGGGCGCTCTCCCGAGCGGAACCTACACCGTGACGGAACTCGATACCCCTGCGAGATACACGCCTACCGAGCCACTTTGCATCGAGGTCGTGGCAGGCACGACCACAACCTGCACCTTTTCCAATACCCTCAAGCGCGGATCGATCGAGCTTACCAAGAAAAGCTGGATAGAAGGTGATGCCACGTCCTTCACATTCCTCATCGAGTCGATCACATCCGGATATCGTGAAACCGTCCACCTCAGAGCCGATGAACCTCTCATCATCGACGATCTTCTGTGCGGTACCTACACCATCACGGAAATCGATGTCGACGAAACCACCTACATCGAAAGCGAGCCCATCTGCGTGGAACTAACGAACGACACGGTCGCGCAGGTACACAAGGTGCTCATCGAGAACAAGGAGGCGATGCCGAAGATCTTTATCGAGAAAATCGCCGAGGATACGACAGATGTCGGGGGAACCGCCTTCGAGGTCTCGAGTGACAAGGGCTGGTGCGAGATCGTCACCATACCGGACGGCAAGAGTTCCGTGGAAGTCGCACTCCCCACAAAAGGGTGCTACACCGTGAAGGAAATCGATGTCGATTCGCGCTACCTCACCCCCGGTACGCAGACCATCGAGGCGACGAGGGGCTCCGTCTACACCCTGACCTTCGAGAACCGTCTCAAACCCGACACGATCCCGAAACTCGGAGACGACTCCGCACTCTCGCTCGTCGGGTTCATCCTCCTACTATCCGCCGCCTACATAGTCCTCGGGTCCCTCTTGGTACGGCGAAGGGAGGCGCGCTGCATAGAGAAACGTATAAGATGAGTGGCTGCCAACAGCATGAACGTATTTACTTCAAGTCGATAAAAAACAATGGGTGCGGCCGAAGCCGCACCCATCTCATCGTTGGTGACTGCAGTATTTATGCGCGGATGATCTTCATCGCTTCGTCGCGATATGCATCCATGATGTAGGGAATACCGGAGATCTTGGAGGATTCCTCAGTAAGCGCCATGAGCTCGTTGCGTGTGATGGACTCGAGGTTCATGCAACGCGAACCTGCCATGAGCTGCTGCAGTCCGACCTTGAGACGGTCGACATACGAGTAGATACCGATGGCCCCCAAGGGGAACTTCTCGACTTCGTCGCCCCATTTTTCACGCAGGGTCTCATAGGTGACGAAGATCTCCTCTTTGGTCGTTCCATAAGGAGCGACGCTCTTGGGCAGGTCGCCTTCTTTGATCCATTTGTCGATATTCTTGCCGACGAAACCGGGGATCATGAGCGCGCGTCCCATGCAGACAGCTTTGAAGTAAGGAGCTCCCATTGCGAGACCCTTGTAGATGCCCGCCTCCTCGCTGAAGCCACCGGCGATTGCGAGATCGGGGACATAAGCACCCTGCTTGTCGAGTTCACATGCAAGCTCATAGGCCATCGACTGCAGGTAGAAGGTGGGGACGCCCCACTCCTCCATCATGCGCCATGGGCTCATACCGGTACCACCGGGGGCACCGTCGATGGTGAGAAAGTCGATCTTGGCATTCGACGCCCACTTCATCGCCATAGCGAGTTCGCGCATGGGGTATGCACCGGTCTTCAGGGTGACACGCTTCGCGCCCATATCACGCAAACGCTGTACGGTGTTGTAGAAATCCTCTTCGTCGACGAAGCCGAGTCGGCTATGACGCTCGAACTGCTTGATAGCGCCGGCCTTATATGATTCCTGGATAGCGGGGTTCGAAGGATCGGGTGTGACGATATAGCCGCGATCTTGGAGTGAGAGTGCGCGCTCGATCGTATTGACCTTGATCTCTCCGCCGATGCACTTGGCACCTTGTCCCCACTTGAGTTCGACGGTCTCGACGCCCAGCTTCCCGATCACGTAGTCGGCGACGCCGAGACGCGTATCCTCGACATTCATCTGCACCAGGATATCACCGAAGCCCTCATGATACTGACGATACAGGTTGAGGCGACGCTCCATATCGGGAGCCTTGGTGACCTTACCGTTCGCGTCACGCTCGAGAGCTGGGTCGATGCCGCAGACGTTCTCGCCGCAAACGAGCGAGATGCCGGAAATCGCCGCACCTACCGCGAAATGTTCCCAGTTCGCACGTGCAACCTCGGTGGAACCGAGCGCACCGGTGAACACAGGAACCTTCATTTTCACTTTGTTCTCATAACCGAATTCGGTCATGGTATCGACAGTCGGGAAGGTGGCGGTATCGGGACCGGCTTCGAGGCCCTCAGGCAGACCGTTGAGACCGAAAGCATAGCCGCAGATATTGAGGTGTGAGTAATCGACCGGGTAATCCTTGTCGCCACCGGCGGTGATGTGACCGAAAGGACCTGGATAGATGACTTCGCGACCGCGGAACGAGGACTTGAATACCTCGCAGTTTCCTTTGCAGTCATCGGAACAACGCGTACAAATACCCGAGCAAGGGACGACGCTGCGCGAACGGTTCGATGTTTCTGTAGCTTCGTTAGAATTGGGACGCTGAAGATTCATGTCTGCTCCTTTGCAGATAGCTCTACCTCTTTCACATGCTTGCATGTGCCTCCGTATATACCGAGGATGTTTCCCGCATCCACGGCGGTATCGTCATAGTAGGACTTTTTCGCCGAAAGGAAAAAGGACATGGACGAATTGCGGCAAAAGTACATAAACTGCCGCTAAACGCGATGATTTATTTCGAGTGTGTTACAAGATGCTTGTAAGTCTGTTACAAGATACGCTCATGTATGTTAAAAACCTTGACAGATAGATAAGCCGATCCCTTGTTTGCACCTTTGTTTCGCATCTTATTTCGCCCGTTCAAGATAAATTGACGGCCGGCACTTCGCATCATGCCAGCAGCACGCCCATAAGCAGGTGACCGGGGTCGATCACCACACCCGAAAGCGCCGCCTCCTTCTCGCAGAGACGCTCTCCTCCGTTCGCTTCTATCCCGGGGCCCCATAAAACGAAGGGGACCGCCTCGGAACTGTGCGTCTTCAGGCTCAAGGGAGTCGGGTGATCCGGGAGCGCCAGAATACGCAGATCATTCCCGCTCGCATAATCCATCAAACGCGCGACGATCTCGCGATCGATCGCCTCGATAGCTGCGACTTTCTGCTCCGCCTCGCCGTCATGGCCGGCCGTGTCGGGAGACTCGACGTGTATGATGACCAGGTCGTTTTCCGCAAGCATCATCAAGGCGC
>JAAXUU010000038.1 GCA_013335845.1 Actinomycetota bacterium | reverse complement strand
GATCAGGGCCACCACTAAGATGACCAGAAGCTCCGTGGAACCGATGCCGAACATAGCACTACTCTTTTGGCCGGGCCGAAGCGGTCCGGGATTGTGACGCGTTCGCCGTGACTATTCCCACTCGATAGTCAAGAAAATTCCCTGAGTCGCCTCAGCTCTTCTCGGTCGTTCCAGCTCGGGGAATAAATGGCTTGAGGGCCAGCTTTTATCGTAAATGCAACGAAACTTCTAAACTCAAAATGAACTCACTTGTTGAGGATAATTTATTCCCCATTGCAAGTGATAGAGGAATAAATGGAGAGAGAATCAGTAAATATCTCGCACGTAACTTCATGTCTACTGTAATTTACCATTCCAAATAATACTGTCCTTGATTTGAAGATCTACTTAAATCGACCGGAGTCTCGCCTCTTGCGATCATAGAGGAAAATGGCGAGTGCTATGCAACCCACGACCAGCAGCGTGAGTCCGCATGCTGCAAGTGTGCTGCTTGCGACGGCGGGCATCCCCAAGAACATGCCCAGCACGTAGGGGATGAGCCAGAACAACCAGACCACCACGCTGAAACGATGGAAACTCTCGCGCCGTTTCTCTTGGTTCCTGACAACTACCAATGTGGCCCAGGAGGCATGGAAAAGCATGAGAATCACCGCAGCAGCCCCGGTGAGCACATGCAGGCCCATATTCGCCGACCCGTCGTTTGCCAGGTTGGTCATAAGGAAGGTACCCGCGGTGTCGCAGACAAGACCAAGCCAGAACATGGCAAGATGCCAAGCTTCAAGCGTCCCCTTGTGACGTTCGGCGAATACACCGATAGTATAAAGGATAAGGGCTGCGGTGATTGCCACCATGGGCAGCACAATGGTCATATTCACGCTCATACTCCTCTAGGATTCATCGTTCGAAAGATTATAGTCGTAGCCCTGTTGACCTGACCTCGCTTACTCCAATCCTGCCCCAGTTTTAGGAGAACGGTAGAATCGGACCTGGAAGGAAAGTGAAAATCTGCTCAAAACAGGAGTCGAATAGAAGTTGTTTCCTACCACGAATCCCACAAAGTATCATTACCAAATAACATGAAACGTAAAAAGGATTACAATACCATGAAATACCCACGACCGAATCTTAGCAGGTTATTTTTCTAGCGTTGAACCCTGGAGGTAAAATGAGAGACGACAACACCAAAGACTTCCTAGGTTGTGAGATGATTCTCGACAAGATCAGCGACATAACACGGATTGTCGACCCTCAATCAAAGAGGGTCTCTGATCACAAAAATCGAGATACAGTGGTTCTCGAAAGCGAAGGTCATTGTTTTGATTTTTGGGGAAAAGGAACAACGTGCAAGAACTGCATTTCCATGAGAGCCTATAACGAAAACCGTACCTTTGTGAAGATTGAAACTTGCCTAGACAGAGCTTACCTGATCACCGCAATACCTTGTGACGTAGATGACACAAGAGTTGTGGTCGAGATTCTAAAAGACGTTACAGCTAGCTATTGGTTCGATGTTGGTGATGGCAACAATATCGATATAGGTGATTTTCAGATGCTTATAGAGCGCCTGAATGAAATTGCTTTTATCGACTCTCTGACAGGCGTTTATAATCGTCGGTATATTGATGAAAAACTTCCTGTTGACCTTCTCAACGCTGCATTAATGTCAAAAGAGGTATCGATCATAATGGTTGATATAGATTATTTCAAAATAGTAAACGATAGCTATGGACACCTTGCAGGTGATCAAGCTTTGAAAAAAGTTGCGAAAACCCTGTCTCAATGCCTCCGAAGGGATAGTGATTGGGTTGCCCGATACGGAGGAGAGGAATTTTTGGTATGTATGCCGGGAGCAAAGCTCTCGACGGTGATTGAAATGACAGAATTTATGCGCGAATCAATCGAGCGACTGGCAATAGAGTTTGAAGGGAAAGAATTTAGCGTAACCGGCAGTTTCGGAATATATAATACAAAACCCTCAGGCAGAGAGAGCGTTGATGATTTTATTAGGATTGCTGATGAAAAGCTTTATCTTGCGAAAGAGAATGGAAGAAACAGGGTAGAGTATTAGGGAGTTGAGACCCAAGATAAGCTGCTTTTATTTACCTTGCCCAAGATTTGGGACGCAGTTCAATCGGCCATCACCTACGAAGCTGCCCAGAAATAGTGTCCTCCCAGCCCCGATAGCTTGTACAACACCACCTTCGCTCAGGTGCAGATGATATAAATCCTCCTCGTCACTTGACCATCGCATAGCTCAGATTCCAGCTTTGCCAACGTCGACAGACGGAGTCCGCGCGCGATTCATACAGGTGAATATAGGATTCCGCAAGCTCTCTTCTCTGCGGGTCCTGCTCGGCAAGGTTTTCTAAAGCAGGAATGGCACCTGGCGAGAGGCTTCCCAAATAATCCACGTCGATCTGTTCGATTGTCCCGTTAAGAAACCCCTCGACGTTATACTCGGCAATGCGCGCATCGATATTGCAGAAATTGAAACAAATCCAAAGCACGAGACCGGAGACAAGAAACACCCTGAAAAACACGAACTTCGGGCGGAAGACTTTGATACCCGCCGCGACGAGACAGATGGCGATAAACACCATGCCGAGCAAAGTAAGCGCACGCAGAAGCGAAAATCCGAAAACGGAAATGTAGAGCAGCATGCGCATGCAAGCGGACACGAGAATGATGACAGTGCAAAACAATAGCACGAGAGACAAGACGCGCATCACGCGCATACCTTTAGTGTCTTTGGCGTCCGCCATCACGAGCGTTGCAAGAAGCGCAAGCAGATTTATTGCGGCAACGGCAACCAATTGGAAGAAGCCTTCACGCGCATAAGCAGCATAGCCCCCACTCATACTGGATGCCTCTGCGCCCCCGAAGAGAAACTGGAGCTGAACGGCCACAAACAACAAATAAACGATATCGAGAACAATCAAGGCTGTCGAAAGCGTGATGTTTCTCGCATGGGGCAAACTGCCAAGCAAGGGGTTGTCCGCATTTTCGAGACGGCGATGTTTCGAGACGTTATAGAGCAGCGCGAAAATGAAAGGTGCAAGGAGAAGCACCCGGATGATGTGCCATAAAGATTCCCAAGGGTTCAGCTGCTCCAACCACTGCGCAAAACCGTTGAAGAACGACCCGAAGACCGCATCTGCCGAACTCAGAAGCGGCAAAACCACGGCAAGCACGACAAGGGCAATCAAGACACCGGCCAATACGCCGAGGGCACCGCTCTTCGCCCCGCTGTTTCCTTTCGTACCCAGTGCGTTAAGGGCGCGCAAAGGCTTCGTGTTCGAGTGAAGAAGTGACGAAATAAATAGCCGGATACTCTCGAAAAGTGCGCTCAGACGATCCCATGCGCTATGTAGCATGTCTGCAAGTAGAAAGATCTCGAGAATCGATGCTCCAAGCAAGAGAACGCAATTTAGAACGCGCAGGTAAGGATTTGAAAACACCGCAGGAACCAACGCCATCAATAACACAGCGACAAGCAACGAAACCGTCACGCGATCGATGCGTGTCCGTTTTCCCAAGCTGATGAAAACGCCAGCAAAAAGAGCAACCGTGAAGACGGTGACGCCAAGACCTGGCACCACCTGGCCATCAACACTGAGATAATCGAGCATGCTCAGTTCAAAAATTGAAAACCAAAGAATGGCAAGCGCAATCGCAATGACGACGGTGATCCAGTCACGAGACACGAAAGAGTCGTCCAGGAGGATGGTGCTGCCGTCCGGCGCGGATAAACCGATGTCTCGCGCAGAGTCCTCTCGTACAGAATCCTCTTCAAAAGGGCGAGGAGGAACCTTTTCCGAAGATATCTGATCGTCCAAAAGTGCCTTTACATCGATACCATCTGACATGATTCACTCCTTCTCTCGGATATACTCAAGCAGATCACCGGGTTGACAGTCAAGCTCGCCACAGAGCGCTTCGAGCGTGGAGAACCGAACCGCCTTGGCCTTGCCGGTTTTAAGTATGGAAAGGTTTGTAATAGTCATCCCTACGCGCTCGCTGAGCTCGGTGAGCGTCATTCTGCGCTTGGCGAGCATGACATCAAGGTTCACGATAATTTTTCCCATGGCACGCCTCAGATCGTCAAGTCGTTATCGGCTTTGAGTGCAGCCGCTTTGATGGTCAAATGCGAAAGCGCCACGCAGATAAGTGCAAGAGTGATACAGCCGACAAGCCCCACCACAAACACCAGCAGCAGTTCGGTAACAAGCAGTCCGAGGGCGGTGAACAAGGTGAGAGACACAAGGCATATGATCGCATCGACAAAAGCAAGGATGCCGGCCCTACGCAAACGCTTGGCGTTTATCTCGCTAAAAGAATTGTCGTTGCCGATCTCAACGAAAATCATCCAAGCGAGAATACCGATAAGAAGCAGAGGAATGGCTATAACCCAGACAATAGCAAGCAAAGGCCAGTAGCAGATGGCAAGATCGGGAAATCGCTCTATAAGGTGACCTGTTTCCAGAGGTGCCATATAGAAAGCGAGGATCAGGCAGGCGATGATCGATACCATATCGATTGCCTTAAGCAGACGAGCCATCTCTTTTTGTTTCATGAAAACCCTCCCAACGAAAACATTGCTGAAAGCATAATAGCATTGTTTTATCGATATTCGTTAAAGTTTTATTGATAATCGATAAAACTTTAACGAATATCGATAAAACATTGAACATCGCCAATGTCTGTTGATAGACAATATACGTGCAACATTGCGTTCAGTCTGACTGCGCCGAACGTGATCGGTGAGATTTTCATTTGCATCTCCCCTCATTTGAGATAGAAGGCATTAGCTTTTAGCTTTTCCGTCCGTCTTTTGCAAGACAGGCTCTCTGGGAGTGCTGACATTTTTCCGTACTCTTTACGCTGCAAAACTTGGAGGGATCAACCTAAACTGGACAATTATTTAAGATTTTTTTATTGCGTTCTCGCTCGTATTCCACAGGGCTTCTGTACCCAAGGGTCGAATGCATTCTTTTTGTATTCTAGTAGAGTTCTATGGACTTGAGTATCGCCTGTCTCGCCTGATCGTGGTCCTCGAAGATAGCCCCTTTTTTCAGCTCGCGCTTCAAGGTCTTGAAGAAAGATTCCGCGACGGCGTTGTCATAGGGGTTGCCGGGTCGTGAGACCGACTGGATGATACCGTGCTTACCGAGTGTTCTCTGGAATGCTTTGGATGTGGACTGCGCGCCTTGGTCATCATGGAATATGAGACCGGGCTTCGGCGACTCTCTACCAAACGCTTGCTCGAGAGCGTCGATGACGAGATTCTCCCTCATATTTCTCGACCTGAACCACCCTACCACCTTACGGGAATAGGTGTCCATCACGGTAGCGGGATATAACCAACCCTGTTTCGTCGATATATAGGTGATATCGCCTACCCACAGCAGGTTCGGCTCGGCTACGGTGAACACTTGCTCGACCAGGTTGATCCGTGGATCTCCATGTTCCACATGCTTTTGTCTTCTGTATCGTGGCGAGGTTCCCTTTTTGTAATGCGGCAATAATCCTGAACTGGTTACTATGATTTTAACTGGAGAGGTGGGCATGCCGTCGGAGTTTGTGCCCGCTATACTTTTTCGGATATGGTTACTATATTTCTCTTTCCAGTGCCGTCTCCATTGAGAGCAACACGGCAATATGGTAGGCTATCGTTACATAAAATCGCCGGGGCAAGGGCATGTGCCGGTTCGCGAAAGGCATCATCACACCCATGCGCACCGCATAGAACAATCCCGTACGGAAACCGCGCGCCCTCGGCTGAACAGGCAGCAGGGTCGCCTTCATTCAGGAGACTTCTATGCAATTGCATCTTACCGATGCTCGCTACACCTACCCCGGGGCATCCCAACCAATACTCGACAACATAAATACCATCCTGCCTTCGGGCTGGACCGGTATCATCGGGCCCAACGGTTGCGGAAAGACCACGCTCGCCAAAATCATCTGCAAGTTGCTGCCCCTAGACGGCGGAACGCTTTCCCCTTCCCTCTTCAGCATCTACTGCCGCCAAGAGACGGACCGGGTACCCGAAGGGTTGGATGACTTCACGATGGACTATTCACCCCATGCGATTCACTTGCACACCCAGCTAGGCGTTGAAGACGACTGGCCGTGGCGGTTCGAAACCCTTTCGCACGGAGAGCGCAAGCGACTGCAGATAGCCGTTGCCCTATCCCGCAACCCAGACGTTCTGGCGATAGACGAGCCCACCAACCACCTCGATACCGAAGCGCGTCAGATCATAACGAGTATCCTCGCAGACTATCACGGCATCGGTCTGCTGATATCGCATGACCGACAACTGTTGGACGCCCTAGCCCATCGGTGCCTGTTCATGGAGGGGAACACGGCCATTATGCGACCGGGCACGTATTCTCAAGCTTTTCGCCAGGCCGAACAAGAGCGGGCAACAACGCTACACGACCGTGCAAACACCCAACACGATCTGAAGCGCATCGCTGTAGAAAAGGTGCGGCGCGAGGAAGAAGCAGGGCGCACCGCAGCGCGGAGAAGCGGCCGTAATCTGGCAAAGCACGACAGCGATGGACGCGAAAGACTGCGTCTAGCCGTGATATCAGGCCAAGACGGAAAAGCAGGCCGCATATCGGCCCAAATGGATGCACGTGTCGCGGCAGCACACGACAAGCTTTCCTCCCTGCACGTCGAAAAACGCTATACCGCCGACGTGTGGATGGAAACCCAACCATCATCGCGCAGAATCCTGCTGCGCATGAACGCGGCAGCCATCCCCTTAGGAGGCGCGCGCTATCTGCATATCCCCGATCTTGCCCTTGGTGCTACCGACCATGTGGGCATCTGCGGCCCTAACGGCACCGGCAAATCGACATTGGTGAAAGCGATGATGGAGCGTCTTGACCCAGACATTCGCACCCTATTCATACCGCAAGAGCTCGACACATGCAGCATCGACGGACTACTGCTCCGAATGCACGCCCTGTCGGCTGAAAACCTAGGTCGCACCATGTCTATCCTCGCTCAAATGGGTTCGCGCCCCAATCACCTATTGGAAGGAAACGCAAGCAGCCCCGGCGAGCTGATGAAATTCATGCTCGCAGACGGCATGTTGAATCACCCACAGATTATCGTGATGGACGAACCTACGAACCACCTGGATATCACGTCGATCGAAGCCCTGCAGCGCATATTGACGAATTGTCCGTGTGCGCTCGTGCTGGTATCTCACGATGAAGCACTGTTGCAAGCAACGACGCAGATATGCTGGAAGTTAGCAGAAACAACTACAGGCGAAACGAAACTAGAGGTCTCGTAAAAAAGCCCGGAGCACCGGGCAATAAGAAAAATCCTTGAATTCGATGCCTCGAAATCGATTTCATTATCAGTCTTGTTCCTTCTTTCGAAGGAGCGTAAACAGTGATTCTGCCCTGCTCTAGTTGACAACGCTAAGCCGATTTTTGGAAAATCAACTTTTTATTGACAGGAGGTGTGGTTTTTTGTGACATGGTTAAACCCCACTAGACACACATTTATGTTTTTGGATATCTCGATACTCAAAATCAAGAGAGCTGAGATGGTCCAGTGCGAAATGCTTTCTTTTCTTGTTGTAGTAAGGTTCGATATATTTGAGTAGCTCTTGTCTCGCATCGTCCTTCCCAGAAGCGGCACTGGAGAAATTGAAAGCTATCGCGCTCGCCAGAAAAAGTGAGTGAGACAGCTTGATCATTGATACGAGCTTGCATGAATTGGCATCAGCCGATCAGAGAATGCGAGTGACTTACGCGGACCAACCGATACTATCTGATACTCCCTGATATCAGCTGGACCAAAATCTCACTCCCACTCGATGGTCGCGGGGGGCTTGCTCGTGATGTCGTATGCGACGCGGTTGATGCCTTCGACCTCGGCTACGATTCGGCTGCTCATCCTGGTGAGCAGATCGTAAGGAAGCTTCGCCCAGTCCGCCGTCATCGCATCCTGCGATTCGACCGCGCGAATGATGATGGGATGCCCGTAGGTGCGTTCGTCTCCCATGACGCCAACGCTGCGGATGTCGGGAAGCACCGCGAAATACTGCCACACTTTGCGCTCTATGTCCCATGCATCGATTTCTTCTCGGACGATAGCATCGGCATTACGCAAGATCTCGAGCTTCTCGGCGGTCACTTCCCCGATGATGCGCACGGTCAGGCCGGGACCGGGGAACGGTTGACGATAGACGATATGGTCGGGCAGGCCGAGTGCCTTGCCCAAATCGCGGACTTCGTCTTTGAATAGCGTACGAAGCGGCTCGATAAGATTGAAATAGACACCTTCAGGGAAGGGAATCAAGTTATGGTGACTCTTGATCTTGCTCGCGGTTTTCGAGCCTGACTCGATGACATCCGGATAGATGGTTCCCTGGGCAAGATATTGGACACCCTCGAGTTTGCCGGCCTCCTCGAAGAATACTTTCCAGAATTCCTCACCGACAATGTGGCGTTTTTCCTCGGGATTCGTGATACCTTCGAGAATCTTCAGATAACGGTCCGCGGCCTCCACGTTGACGAAGTCGACATCGAATTGATTCTTGAAAACCGCCTCTACCTCTTCGGGCTCATCTTTGCGCATCAAGCCATGATCCACGAAAACGCAGGTGAGCTGTTTCCCGATCGCGCGGGAAAGCAGAGCGGCGACCACACTTGAGTCGACGCCGCCGGAGAGCCCGAGGATCACGC